>JANMTJ010000529.1:0-2726 GCA_031390295.1 Oleiharenicola sp. | reverse complement strand
CGGGCCACGAGAAACCATGGTGGTATTACGCGGGCCTGTTTATTTTTCAGCGCAACGGCGGCTATCTCTGGGACCAGACGGTATTTTGGCTCCCGGCGCTGTTGGGCTGTGTCATTGCCTGGCGGCGCCCCGGTCTGCCGCGATTCGTGGCGGTCTACACACTGGTGGTGGCGCTGATGCTCTCGCTCACGCCGTACAAGACCCCGTGGCAGGTCGTGAACCTCATCCCGGGCCTGTGCGTGCTGGCGGCCTTGGCGGTGACGCACCTGCGGGGATGGAAGGGAGTCTTGCTGGGGCTCATCGTCGTGGTGGGTCTCGGCTGGCAGACCCGGCAGGCGGTCTTTCTGCGACCCGCGGATGAGCGCAATCCCTTCGCGTATGTCCACACGGTGCCGGACATGCTGAAGGTGCCGGCCCTGGCGGCCAAGGCACCGGTTGGTCCGGTGAAGGTGATCAGCCGGGAATACTGGCCGCTGCCCTGGTATCTGCGCGGCCGGCCGGAGACGGGTTACTGGGCGGAGCCGCCGGCGGATTGCGACGGAGCGCTGGTGTTGGTCGAGCCAGAGCAAGCAGACGCCGTGCGAGCACGGTTGCGGGGCCATTATCAGGAAAGCTTTCTGGGCCTGCGCCCGGGCTTCGTGCTGGTGGTGTTTGTGCGGGAATAAGGATGCCCCGGAGCAAGCTCCGGGGCATTTGAGCAAGGCCACACAGGTTCGGTTTTGTGGGAGCGACCTTGGTCGCGACTGTCGCGTGCAAGCACGCTCCCACACATCAACATCAATCATATTGGAGCCGCAGTGACCTCGCTGCGGTCAGGATCGAACCACGGCGAGGTCGCCGTGGCTCCAGAGATATCATTCCATTTCTTCAACCAAGCCCACGGCCTGGGTCGAACCATCAGCGCGGGTGAGCACCGCGCCGTATTCGGGATGCAGCTGGCAGAAATCAACGACGGACGTGTCGGTCATCACAAAGAAAGCGGTGGACAAGGCGTCCGCGTCGGCCGCGTTGCCGGCGAAGGACCAGACGCGACGGGTGCGTTGGGCCGGGGTGCGGGTGCGCGGGTCGATCAGATGCTCGCCCTGCACGGCCAGGCCAGAGCCGCTCACGGCGCGATGGGCGAAATTGCGCACCTCGTCTGCCACGCCGATGGGCCAGCCGGTGGCATCGGGCGGGGCGGCGAGGGCGAGCGCCGTGCTGCCCCCGCTTTGCAGGCAGGCGGAGGCGATGTCCCACTCGGCGAGGATTTCCGCCATGCGGTCGAGCGCGTAGCCCTTGCCCACGGCGCCGAGGTCTAGGTGCAGATGCCCGGTGAGCGAGGTCAGCGTGTGCGTGGCGGGATCAAGGGCGAAGAGTGGCTCATCGGATCCGGCGGCCCGAGGGGTGGAGTAGGCGGGGTCAAAGGCCCGGTCGGTCAGGGCCGAGATCTGGGCTGCGCCGAGCAGGCATTGCAGGGCATCCTCGCCGAGCACGAGGCTTTGCCCGGAAGCGAGGAGGTTGACGCGGGCAATGTCGCTGGTGGCGAGGTAGCGGCTGAGTTCGTTCTCCAACCGGTCGAGTTCACGAAAGGCGGCGGTGGCGGCCTGCCGGGCATATTCCCCCGGCCGGCCGGCCACGAAAATCTGGAACGTGGTGGCCATCGCCTCGTGGTTGAAAGCCGGCCAGTTCATCGGGGTGGGGCGGGGCGCGGCAGCGTGCGGCGCAGGCGCAGCATCTCAATGAACGGCCGCCACCAGAGGTTGCCGAGGTTGTATTTGGAGTCACCGTGCACGCGGGGGTGATGGCGTACGCGCAGTTCGCCCACCTTAAACCCGGCGGCTACGGCCATGGCCGGCAGGAAAGCCTGCATCAACGGCGAGGGTCGCAGCGCGGCCAGCACAGGGCGGCGCAAGACGCGCAACTGGCAGCCGGCATCGTGCAGCCCGTCGCGCAGCAGGCGCGAGCGAATGGTGTTGGCCAGGCGCGACATCACCCGGCGCAGGACACTGTCGTGCCGGTCGGATCGCCAACCGCAAACCACGTCGAGCTGATCTGCTTCGAGCCGGTCCAGCAGGGCGGGAAAATCGCGCGGGTCGTTCTGCCCGTCGCCGTCCATGGTCAGGATGATCTCGCCGCGGGCCTGCTGCAGACCGGCGAGGAGGGCGGCCGCCTGGCCGCGATTCTCCGGGAGGGTGAGCACCCGGCAGCGGGGGTCGGTTGCCACGATCCGCCTGAGTTCCCGGTTGGTGCCGTCGGTGCTGCCATCATCCACTAAAATCGCCTCAAAATCCGGGTCCAGCGCCCCTACGGCCGCACAAGCGGCCGAAACGACGGACGCGATGCTGCCTTCTTCCTGGTAGAAGGGAACGACAAGGGAGCAACGGGGGGCAGACATGACGGGCGGGCCTCGGGATGGCGCGGCAAAATCGGCGGCCTGAGGTATGCCTAAAGACATAGTCTTTTAGGGTGGCGCGCCAAGCCTTACCCGGTTGGCTGGACAGGGCACGAAGAGTCATCCTCCGGGTCTCATCCTCCAGATTGCGGTCGTTAAAGATTCTGGCCCTCGCCTGCATAAATCATTATCCCTTTTGTCTTCTTTGTTACTTTCCATCGTCCGACAATCCAACCCCTCCCTCAATGAATGTTTCGAAACCCCGCCGTGAATCCGCGGTTACCGCCTTTGGCCCGACCTTCAACATCTCGCGTCGCGCCTTTCTGCGGCGTTGCAGCCTGATCGCCGCCATGAC
>JANMTJ010000520.1:0-4188 GCA_031390295.1 Oleiharenicola sp. | reverse complement strand
GGAAGCCGATCGTGGCCTGGTCTTCCCAGCGCACCGTGCCGCCGACCGACATGTTCTTGAGCCACTTGCGGTCGGTGCCGAGACCGGCGAGCTTGTAGTTCGTCGTCAGGTTGGCGCGCCACTCGCGGGTCTGCGGCCGGGGTTTGCCGGAGTTGGTGACCGCGAGGGCGTAAGGGGCGTCCACGCTGACCGCGTAGAAGTTGCGCGGGGCGTTGACGCCGCTGTCCGCCGTCGGTGCCAGTTGGTTGATATTCGAGCCGACTTCCCACCAGAGGCGGCCGGCGTTGGGAATCTGGCTGCCATCGGGCCGGAGCGTCGTGGGCACGCGGACGGTGGTCCAGGTGGCATAACGCGCGTCAATGTAGCGCTGGATGTTGGGCGAAATGCTCGTGTCGATGGCCTGCTGCTGCGTGATGGTGGCCTTGAACGTCAGGTGTTTGGTTGGGTTGTAGTAGATCTCAAGCTCGGTGCCCTTCGACTGCACGTTGTTAATGTCGGAGAGCACCTTGTTCTTGAGGCTGTCCACATAGGCCTGGGTGACGTTCATGATGCCGTAGACCTGCGTGGCATACTGCCCGAGGGTCAGGCCCGGGTTGATCTGGGTCACCCAGGTGAAGGCGGTGTCCTCCAGGTCGAAGTTGTCGCCACCCACGTTGTCGCCGAAGACGGAATCATCGCCGTTGAGGTCGAAGTCGAGCCGGAGAGGCCGGGTGCCGATGACGGCGGTCGCGCCGTTGCGGGCCGCGTACTGGTGGGTGTTATACTTGTTGAAGCGGACGTAGAGCTTGCCTTCCAGGGCGCTGAAGGAGAAGCCGTAGTCCTTGCCCTCGCCGGTCGGGTTGGGCAGCACCTCGCCGAAGACGTTGAAGGCGGTCGGGGCGGGCTGGAAGCTGTCCGAATCGTTGTAGTGCAGGCGGAAGGTGCGCAGCGCCTCGAAGAACTTGCTGCCGCCGTCGGCGCGGCTGTCGATGCCGGACCAGCCGCTGAACGGGACGAGGACGACGCCCCGAGTGTTGGTCGGGCCCTCGTTCGAGAGGTAGTTGTCGGGGAAGATGAACAGGGAGTTCTGATCAACAAAGCCGTCCGGGCGCAACGGGGTGGCCTGGTTGTTCACCGAACGCACCTTGTCCCGGCGCCAGCCGAGGGTCGGGATGATGCGGTTGTCGCCGAGGTAACCCTGCCAGACCAGGCCGCGCGTGCGGATCTGGGTCTTCTGCATGCCGAGGGCAAAGTAGGCCTCGCCCACAATGACCTCCTCGTTGACCCACTGTTGGGTGACCCCGTTGAAATAGCGGAGGGTCTGCGCGCCATAGAGGCTGGTCGGGGCCATGCCGGCGTAATCAATGACCTGACCGGGCTGGTTCACCGGGCCGCCCGAGTAGTAGCGGGTGAAGAAGCGGTTCTCGGCGCCGGCCGCGGGGATGTTGGCGATGTTCCCCGCGGTCCACCAGGCCTCGGGGGCGACGATCTGGTCGCGGTAGCGGAGGCCGTTGGCGTTTTGCGGAATGATGTTTTGCCGGAATTCACCGTAGGCGGCGAGATTGTGCCGGCCGAGCCACTTCAGGGCGCCGGATTCCTGCGTCAGGTCGAGCTGGTAGGCCAGCGTGGCCCGCATGTTGTCATTGAGCTCCGGGCGGCTGAAGGTCTGCATTTCCGAACCGGCGAAGTAGGGCCGGAGGAAGTACGGGTTGGCCGTGCCATCCAGGTACTTCTCGTTGATATCGACGAAAATGTTAGCGGGCGCGCCGTCGCTGGCGCCGATAAAGGCCCGGCTTTTGACAGAGATGTCCTCCCGGAGATAGCCGAGCTGGAGGGCGAGCTGCTGGCGGGTGCTCTTGTAGAGCCACTGCTCCAGCTCGAACTGGTAGATGTCGGCCTTGCGCTTCTGGAAATTCGGCGCGGCGTAGTTCACATCACCCCAGTCATAGATGGTCTTGTCGCTGACCCCGGGCTGCACATAGAGGGGCAGGCTGACGGTGCCGAAGGCGCCGCCACCGCGCTGGATGAGCGTGCCCATCTGCATGTAGCGCAACTGGGTGTTGGCGCCGGCCGGGCTCGCGGTGTTGGAGGTGCGGCCGACCTCATAGCGGCCGATGGAGCCATCCTCATTGACGTAGAGGCTGGGGCGGTTCCAGAAGTTGGTGAATTGCGGATTGATGCCGGGCGGAAGCTGGGCGGCCTCGTTGCCCGTGGTCACCGCCGTGTAGGTGGTGCCGTTGAGCAGGCGCCAGCCACCGGTGTTGCTGCTGAAGGTAGGATCCCACACGGGGCTGCCCGCCGCGCGCCAGTAAGAGATGGTGTCGCGGGGCGTGGTGGAATTCGGGCGGCTGTTGGAATTGTGGTAGCTCTCGTAGGAGGCACGGAACGTCGTGTTCTCAAACGGCCGCAGCGTGAGCGAGGCGGTCAGGCGGTTGGTCTTGTCGTAGGAGGGCTTGCGGATGAACGTCGTGTCGTCGTACAGCGCGGCGATGCGCAGCGCCGCCTTGTCCTTCCAGAGCACCCGGTTGACATCGAGGGTGGCGCGCCGGCTGCCCCGGTCGTCGATGCGCACCGAGGTGCCCGTGATGTCGCGGGTGAGGTTGGCGCGGCCGCGGATGAGGTTGACCGTGCCGGAGGATTCCCCGAGGCCGAAGATGTTGGAGTTCGGGCCGCGGCTGATCTCGACGGAGTCGATGTTGTAGGTGTCGACCGGGATCTGGCGCGAGCGGGCGAAGCCGTCGGACGCGAGGTTGGCCTGGCCGAGGCCGCGGACACGGTTGGCGGACTCGGGCGTCTGGCTGACGTCGTCCACGATGTTGCCGCGATCGTTGGTGAAGGCGGTGTACTGGTAGATGCCCTCGGTGTTACCCTCGTTGGAGAAGATATCGTTGATGTCCACGGCCGCGGTATCAAGCAGCTGTTGCTTCGTGATGACGGTGATGGAGGAGGCCAGATCCTCCAGCTTCGTATTCAGGCGGGTGCCGGACATCGTGTTGGTCGCCTGGTAGCCGACGTTGTCGGCCGTGACCGTGAAGGGGTCGAGCTGGAGCACCTCGTCCTTGACCTTTGGCTGCGCGGTGGTCGTGGGTACCGGGGCCGTTTCCGTCTTCGGTTCCTCCGTCGGGTTGGCCACCTGCGCCCAGGCAGAGATGGCCAGTGATAATGCCAGCAGGGGCGTCAGGAAACGCCGGACTCGGAGTGAGTTCATGGTGAGCGGGGTCATGGTTGGTTTGGGGTCAGGTATGGTTTGCGAAAACATATCGGCGTACGCGAAAACGCGGAACACTCGAATGCCAGGGTTGGGGTGCGAGGTGACTGAATAGGGGGTAATTCCTACTACCTCCACGAGAACCCCCTCAAATACCAGACACAACCGGGCCTTGTTTCAGACAGTCCGAGTTGGTCCCGGGCAAAATGGTCCGTTCCCGCGTGCCCCGGACCGGTCGCGCCGCTCAGAAATCAAAGCGGTCGATGTTGGCCTTGTTGAAGATATACGGCTTACCGAGGAGGATGTTGTCCCCCTTGATTTCAAAAGTGCCCAGCGAACCGGCCTTGAACTGGATGGCCCCGGGCTTGAGCTCGTCCTTCGCCAGCGCCGCCGCCGCATAGACGGTCAGGTAGCCGAGATCCTCGGTGTTCCAGAGCATGACACTTTCCGTGACGCCCTCGTGGACGTAACGCTTGTTCTCGTTCGGCAGGCCGAGACCGATGACCTTCACCTTGCCGGTCTTGCCGGCCTGCTTGACGGCTTCCGCGGCGCCGGGCGTGCCGGGCGTGCAAATCGCCATGATGAGCTTCAGGTTGGGATGCGCGCTCATCAGCGCCGTGGCCTCGGATTGCGCCTTGTCCTTGAGATCGTCGCTCGGCCGCACGGCGACGAGTTTCATCCTCGGGTATTTTTCGGCCAGGCGGACGTCCATGTGCTTCAGCCATTCCCGCTGGTTGCCCGCGGTGAGCGTGGCGGTGATGATGGCGAACTCGCCTTCCTCGCCCATCAGGCGCGCCGCCTCGTCCAGCAGGCCGTAGGCGATGCCCTGCGGCGTGGCCTGGTTGACGAAAAACGAGCGCGCGTCGGGCAGCGCGTCGGCGTCGTAGGTGAGGACCTTGATGCCCTGCTTCCGGGCCTTGCGCAGCGCGGTGGAGATGCCCTCCTTGTTCTCGGCCGCCACGGTGATGACATCAACCCCGAGTGTGATCCAGTTCTCGACG
>JANMTJ010000507.1:0-2102 GCA_031390295.1 Oleiharenicola sp. | reverse complement strand
CCCAGCTCGACGTTGTCGTAGCGGCCGAGGCCGCCGGCGAGATACGAACCGCTGGCGATGAGGCCGAGGCCGGACTGGTCGGGGAGTTCGGCGGCCATGCCCCGGCCCAGCCGGAGGCGGAGATAGACATGGTTCTTCTCGTAGTCGGTCGCCTTGAGGTTAAGGCGGACGCCGTTGGCAAAGACGAGCGAGTGGATGTCGGCGCGTGCATCGTGCCGGCGGGAGGCGACCACGCCGGGCGGGCCGAAGTAGGTGTAGTCAAACGGGGTGATGGCGCGCTCGTCCTTCTCCGTGAAAAAGGAAGCGTAGGTGCTGTCTTCGTAGGCGATGCGCAATTCCGCCTCGGTGAGGGGCTCGGGGTAATGGCCGATGACGGCGAGGCGGCGGTTGGCCGGAACCCAGATGGCGCGGAAAGCCTCGATGCACTGCTCCGGGGTGAGGTTGAGCACGGTGGATTCGGCCAGGGCCCAGTCGGTGGTGGGGGAGGAATTGACGAAATTGAATTCCAGGCCGTTGCGGATGGCATGGGCGATGAACTGCGACTGCCGGTTGGACTCGGAGCGGATGGCTTCCTGATAGGCGTTCCGGTAGGACTCGATCTGGAGCTTCACCTCATCGGCGGTGAAGCCATGGAGCAGGGCGCGGCGGAGTTCCTGTTCGGCGAGGCGCACGCCCATGCGCCAGCGATCAGCGCGGGTGTCGAGCCGGATCGTGGCCTGCCGGCGGAGGCCGAACTCGACGGTCCAGCCGGCCTGGCTGTCGCCGATGTCATTCGGCTGCTTGCGCGTGAGCTCGGCGAGCCGGGCCCCGAGCAGGGCGAAACCGGCGTTCTGCGCCACCTGCTCGCGACGGCGGGCGATCGTGTCGGGCGCGGGCTCCATCGGGGAAATGCTGTAGAGGGCGCTGGTCGTGCCGCTGACGGTGGGCGTGGGGAAGAAACGCGCCTGAAAATCCCCGGGGATCGCGCTGCGCAGGCCGAGGTCCGGGTCGGCGGGCTCGGCCGGCGTGGCGGGCTTGAGCGAGGCGAACTGCTCGCGCACCAGCCTTTCCAGCAGATCCGGCTCGGCGTCGCCCACGGCGATCACGGTCAGGCGCGACGGGCGGTACCAGGTGCGGTAGAACTCCAGCAGTTTTTCCGCCGTGGCGTTCTGCACCGACTCGGGCGTGCCGATGGGCGCGCGGCGGGTGATGAGCGTGCCGGGGTGGAGAAAGGCGTTGAGCGACTCGCCGACCTGCGCGGCGGAGGAGTCACGCGTGCGGCGTTCGCTCTCGATGACCTTGGCCTCGCGCTTCACCTCGGCCTTGGCGATCACGGCGCTGTCGGTGAAGTCGCGGAGGATGGACAGGCCGAGGGCGATTTTCTCCGGGGAGTTCTGTGGCAGGTCGAGGTTGTAGAAGGTGGTGGTGAAGTTGGTGAACGCGCTGGTGTCGGCGCCCATGGCCAGACCCTCGTGCTGGAGGAAGTTCACGATGGAGGTGGCGGGGTATTTTTTCGTCCCGCGGAACATCATGTGCTCGACGAAATGGGCGTAGCCGCGCTGATCGTCGCGCTCGTGCACGGCGCCGACGGCGACCTGGAGGATGAGATAGACGCGGCCGGCGGGCTCGGTGTTCTTCCGCACGGCATAGCGCAGGCCGTTGTCGAGGCGGCCCCAGCGGATGGCCGGGTCGGGCGGCACGTCACCCAGTTCGTGCGGCCAGGGTGCTGGCGCGGCCAGCGCCGCCGTCAGGCACAGCAGGAAAAGGTAAAGGATCCGGACGGAGGGCATGCGACGGGACAGCCCGGCGAGAAAGAGCCAAGCTGCCCGGCGTGGCAACGGCGGAGTGGAATTTTGCCCTATTCCCGCGAACGCGGCAGGCGGCGGAACAGGCGCCACGCCCAGATGGCAAGCGCGACGGAGAGGACCGAGGTGAGGGCAAAGACGGGCTGCAGGAGCAGCTTCGGTCCCTCCGCCATGATCCGCAGAACGTGCGCCACCACGATCAGCGCGAAGATGATACCGGTGGTGAGGAGGTAGGACTTCATGCGGGCACTGACAGCTACGGAGCCGGCTCGGCCTTGCCGAACAGCTCACCGACGCGTTGGGCGGTCGCCTGTTCGG
>JANMTJ010000506.1:0-2139 GCA_031390295.1 Oleiharenicola sp. | reverse complement strand
GCCAAGCCGGCCAGCTCGCGCGGGGCATTCGTCATAGTGTAGTTGTACGAGGAAGCGCTAGTGTCCAGCGCCGTTGACTCGTTGCATAAGTCGTCCGATTGAGCTGAGGATCTGTTCGGCGCTCTTGGTCCAGATGAGAGGCGTCGGGTTTTCGTTCCATGCCTTGATCCACTTACGGATGTCGGCCTCGAGCGCCTGGACGGAGCGGTGGTCGCCGCGCCGGATAAGTTGGTCAGTGATGTACGCGAACCACCTCTCGACCTGGTTGATCCAGCTGGAATACGTGGGCGTGAAATGCATGTAGAAACGCGGATGCTCGGCAAGCCATTTACGGATCGCCGGGGTCTTGTGCGTGCCGTAGTTGTCGCAGACCAGGTGGACGTCCAGTTCGGCCGGGATTTCGGAATCGATCTTGATCAGGAACTTGCGAAACTCGACTGTGCGATGCCGACGGTGCAGACTTGAGATCACCGTGCCGTCCGCGGTATTGAACGCCGCGAAAAGGCTGGTGGTGCCATGGCGAACGTAATCGTGGGTGCGTTTCTCCGGCATTCCCGGCATCATCGGGAATGCCGGCTGCGACCGGGCAAGGGCCTGGACCTGCGACTTCTCGTCAACGCAGAGCACGACCGCAGCCTCCGGGGGGTCGAGGTACAAACCGACGACGTCGTAAACCTTCTCCACGAACATTGGATCGTTGGACAATTTGAACCCGTCCGTGCGGTGCGGTTTGAGTTCGAACGCGCGCCAGATCCGTCCAATTGTTGAAGCAGAAAGGCCCGATTTCTCGGCCATGGATCTGCGGGACCAGTGGGTCGCGTTCTTCGGGGTCGATTCCAGCGTGTCGACCACGACCTTTTCCACTTGGTCGGCCGTGATCGATGGCACCCGACCCGGACGCGGATCATCGCCCAGGCCGTCCAACCGGAGTTCCAGGAAACGGCTCCGCCATTTACCCACTGTGGGCTGCGAGACTCCCACACGGGCCGCGACCTCCTTATTGGGCAGGCCCTCGGCGCACGCGAGGACGATCCGGGACCGGAGCGCCAAGGCTTGTGCCGAAGACCGACGCCGGGCCCACCGCTGCAACTGCTCCCGCTCGCCAGAAGTCAATTCCAGCAACGCTTTTGGTCGACCCGTTCGTGCCATACCTCACTGTACCATTTATTGAATGCTTTAACGGCGCAGGACACTAGTTCGCCGGCGTCCATGTACCGCTGGCATTCCAAGCCGAGTTCGGTTCTTGCCTGGACGTTGGCGCGGAAAATGTCGCCAGTGGAAATGTGCGGGACATCGAGGCGGCCGGCGAGCAGCGCGGCTTGGGTTCCTTTACCGGCACCTTGCGGGCCGATGATCAGCATGTTCGGCACCGGAGTGCTCCTTTTCGAAAGCGATAAGGTGGTTAGTTCCTTGCTTCTGGGGCGTTGACGCGACATTGTCGGGATCGAGTCAAAGCCGCGGTAGCGACGAGGGCGGGACCGAGCATTCAACGCGACCGCGAACCTCCTGGCGGTGCCACCGTCGCCGAGGCGCACGATCGGTCAACGTCGTGCGGGTTCCACTGTCCCTGTCTACGGCGCGGGGATGACGGTGCGACCCCCCAGGCACCGTTGACGATCGAAGCGGCAGACAAGAACAGCGCCACAGCGGCATCCACCATCAGGACATTGCCGGACAGCTGCGCAAGAAATGCATTTCCAGCGAAGGTGGCGATCGTCAGCAACCAGAACGTCACGGTAAGCAGCACAAGAAGATTGCGATCACCCCTGGTCGTGCGCACACCCGCGAGCAACGGTAGGTGGTGAATACCGACCAGGCGAGCGGGAACCAACCGAGCAGCTGGGCCGGCGGGCCGGATGCAGCAACAACTCGCGGCAGGAAGATCGCAACCAACAGGCCATACGAGAGCCAGAATCCGGCTGAGGCCGTGAAAACCGTACCGGCGAAGGCCCCCCGGGTCGCTGCCGCAGCGATCCCGGTGTTGACGGCCGCCAGGTGCTGGGGTGGCTACGGCTGCGTCGACCGTCATGGTGATCGTTCCTTACGTCTGCGGTTGGTCATTGGTCTCGGTGCTCAGCCCGGGTGGAGATCAGGGTCATCACGGCGGAGTCCTGCAGGGTGCTCACGTCGCCGACTTCG
>JANMTJ010000499.1:0-5770 GCA_031390295.1 Oleiharenicola sp. | reverse complement strand
CTGGATGGCGGAGATGCCCATCTTGGACATGACCTTGATCACGCCCTTGGAGGCGGCCTTCACGAAGTTCTTGCAGGCGGTCTTGTGGTCGATGCCGGTCAGCGCGCCCTCGCGGATCATGTCGTCGATCGTCTCGAACGCCACGTAGGGGTTCACGACGCTGACGCCGTAGCCGATGAGCAGGGCAAAGTGGTGGACCTCGCGGGCCTCGCCGGTCTCGAGCACGAGGGAGGCGCGGGTGCGGAGGCCCTCGCGGATGAGGAAGTGGTGCAGGCCGGCGACGGCGAGCAGCGCGGGGATGGGGGCAAACTCCTTGGTCACGCCGCGGTCGCTGAGAATGATGACGTTGATCTCGTCCTCCTCGATCATGCGGCGGGCCATGATGCAGATTTCCTCGAGGGACTTGGCGAGGCCCTTGTCGCCGCGGGCGACGCGGAAGAGGGAGTTGAGCACGCCGACCTTGAGGCCGGGCAGCTCCATGCGGCGGATCTTGGCGAATTCCTCGTTGGTGAGGACGGGCCAGGTCAGCTCGACGCGGCGGCAGGCCGTCGGGCCGGGGTGCAGGAGGTTGCCCTCGGAGCCCAGGCGGGTCTCGGCGGAGGTGATGATCTCCTCGCGGATGCAGTCGATGGGCGGATTGGTGACCTGGGCGAAGAGCTGCTGGAAATAATCGTAGAGCAGGCGCGGCTTGTTGGAGAGCACGGCCAGGGCCGCGTCGTTGCCCATGGAGCCGATCGCCTCGACGCCGTCGCGGGCCATCGGGGCGATGATGATGCGCTCGTCCTCGTGCGTGTAGCCGAAGGCGATCTGGCGCTGGAGCAAGGTCGGGTGGTCGGGCGGCGGCACCTCGGGGGCGGCGGGCAGGTCGTCGAGGTGGATCAGGTGCTGCTTGAGCCACTCGCCGTAGGGGCGCTCGGTGGCGAGCTGCTGCTTGATCTCCTCGTCCTCGATGATGCGGCCCTGCTCGGTGTCCACGAGGAAGATGCGGCCGGGCGCGAGGCGGCCCTTGCGGACGACGTCGGCGGCGGGAATGTCGAGCACGCCGGTCTCGGAGGCCATGATGACGAGGCCGTCCCTGGTGACGGTGTAGCGGGAGGGGCGCAGGCCGTTGCGGTCGAGGATGGCGCCGATCTGCCGGCCGTCGGTGAAGGCGATGGCGGCGGGGCCGTCCCACGGCTCCATGAGGCAGGCGTGATACTGGTAGAAGGCGCGGCGGGCCGGGTCCATGTTCGTGTCGTTGGACCAGGGCTCGGGGATCATCATCATGATCGCGTGCGAGATCGGGCGGCCGGCGAGGACGAGGAGCTCGAGCGTGTTGTCGAACATCGCCGAGTCGCTGCCGTTCGGGTTGATGATGGGGAGGATCTTCGCCATGTCCTCGCCGAAGGCCTCGGACTCGAAGAGGGCCTCGCGGGCGTGCATCCAGTTGATGTTGCCGCGGAGGGTGTTGATCTCGCCGTTGTGCGCGACGTAGCGGTAGGGATGCGCGCGGTCCCAGCTCGGAAAGGTGTTGGTGCTGAAGCGCGAGTGGACGAGCGCCAGCGCGGTCTCCATCAGCGGGTCGGAGAGGTCGGGGAAATACTTCTCGAGCTGGTCGGTGAGCAGCATGCCCTTGTAGACGATCGTCTTGCAGGACAGGGTGGCGACATACCAGAGCTCGGCCCCGGCCATGGTCGAGGTGCGGATCTCGCTGTAGGCGCGCTTGCGGATGAGGTAGAGCTTCCGCTCGAAGGTGACCTCGTCCTTCACGTCCGCATGGCGGCCGACGAAGGCCTGGCGCATGAACGGCTCGCAGGCCTTGGCGGTGTCGCCGAGGGAGGAGTTGTTGACCGGCACGGTGCGCCAGCCGAGGAACACCTGGCCCTCGGACTGCACGATCTGCTCGAACTTCTGCTCGATCTTGCGGCGGACGGCCGGATTGCGCGGGAGGAAGATGAGGCCGCAGCCGTACTCGCCGGCGGCGGGGAGGGCGATGCGGGCCTGCCGGGCGATCGCGCCGAAAAACTTGTGCGGCATCTGCAGCAGTACGCCGGCGCCGTCGCCGGTGTTCACCTCTGCGCCGCTGGCGCCGCGGTGGTCGAGGTTCGTGAGGATCTGCAGGCCGTTCTTCAGGATCGAGTGCGACTGGCGGCCTTTCATGTCCACGACGAAGCCGACGCCGCAGGCGTCGTGCTCAAACCACGGGTCGTAAAGGCCCTGCTTGCCGGGCCGGCCGGGGGCGGCGGGAGTCTGGTTTTGGATGGACATGGAGTTGGTCAGGTCGGAGGGAAAGTCATGCAGCTAGGATGCCACGTGGCGGGCGGATTCGGGCTGTCTCACTGACCCCACGGGAGGACAATAAACGTGCACCGAAGGCGGCCGTGGCAATAGTGTTTTTTAATGGGGCGGATCAGCGGCGGAACAGGGCCCCGCCGCAGAGGGAGGCACAGAAACGGAAGAAAGGGATGGAAGGCTGTCATAAGGGCGGGTTTAGAGGACGAAAATATGCGGAACGCCGGCCCGAGTAGGGCCAGTCTCTGACTGGCCATTTTGCCCGAATGGCAGGGCCGGTCACAGACCGGCCCTACCGAAAGACACAGGTCGTTTCCGACCCGATTTCCGGTCTGATTATTTTGTTTGCTACGCCTTGGGCTTTGGGGTCTGGTGACCGTCCCTGCAGAGGGAACCGATGCCGAAAATCGGGGCGTAGCTTAGCCTGGTAGAGCGCTTGCTTCGGGAGCAAGAGGTCGCGAGTTCGAATCTCGCCGCCCCGACCATTTCGGCAAAATTTTAAAGGTGGGTGACGGCACCCCAGCCGTGCGAAGACCGAGGGTTTTACGCCCGACCATTTCGGCAAACCGCCCTAGGCGGAGAGGAAAGGATTGAAGCGCCGCTCGTTGGCGGCCGTGGTCAGCGGTCCGTGGCCGGGCGCAATGACGGTGTCGTCGGCCAGCAGGTCCATGATCCGGCGCGAGTGGATCAGTTGCCGCTGGCAGCAGAAATACCCCCCGCCAAGCGAGCCGGCAAAGATGAGGTCACCCGAGATGAGCACGGCCGGGGCTTGGGGCGACGCGACGGATTTTACCAGGTAGCAGTTGTGCGCGTCGGCATGGCCGGGGGTGCTGAAGGCGGTGACGGCGAGGCCGGCATACTCGACGGTCTGCCCCTCCCCCAGCCCGCGGCATTCCGGCCAGCGGCCGTTGGGCGGGCCATGGAAGCAGCCGAGTTCACTTTCGCGCAGGACGACCTCAAGGCCACCGATGTGTTCGGCCTCGTAGTGCGTGATGAACACGGCCGCCAGGCGCTGGATCTGCGCCGGCCAGGCCCGGTGCAGCTCGGCATGGCTGGCCCCGGTGTCGAACAGGATGGCGCTGTCCCCGCCGGTGGAGACGAGGTAGGCATTCGCCACGCCGACCCCGTAGGGCATGCGCAGCGGGAAAAGGCAGAAGGGCAGCCCCTCCGCATCCGGCAGCGGGTAGAGCCCTTGTGCCAGGGCCGTGAGCCCGACCTCGTTGAGATTGAGTGCCGTGGCGAGGCGCTGGAGCTCGGGCTGGGTCAGGTCGGAGCGGTAATCGATGGCATCCTTCAGGCGGCTGGGCTCGATGCCGGTCGCGGCGGCGAGGTTCTCCACGGTCAGCGGCACGTTGCGCGCGGCCTTCTCCAGGACATCGCCCAGTTCGTCCTCGAGCGCGGGTTTGTGGGGTGAAGGGTGCATGGTGGAAATCAACTGAGACCGGAATAGCCACGGATTTCACGGATGGCACGGATAAAGACAACCAGGCAGGTTCAACACGGAGGGCACAGAGGCCACGGAGAGCCGAAGACCTGCTGCTTCGCTGCGCTTCCACCGTCGCGGGGGCTATGGCCGACAGGCAGGATGCCAGGTTCTGCAGGTTTATCCGTGATCATCCGTGGAATCCGTGGTCAAAAAGTATTTCCCTTCGACCGGGGAATCTCCCACGTTTTTCCGCATGGATGCCGTTCAACAGGAGGTCACCGACATTTTCATCCGCACGAAGGCGCTGCTGCAGGGGCACTTCGTCCTGCGCTCCGGGCTGCACAGCGGGCACTTCTTCCAGTGCGCGCAGGTCTGCCAGGACATGCCGGCCGTGGAGCGGCTCGGCGCGCTGCTGAAGCAGAAGCTGGGCGCGCTGGCCTACGACACGGTGCTGGCGCCCGCAATGGGCGGCCTGGTCATCGGCCAGGAAACGGCCCGCCAGTCGAAGAGCCGGTTCATCTTCGCCGAAAAGGAAAACAACGTGCTCGTGCTGCGCCGCGGCTTCACCTTCCGGCCCGGCGAAAAGGTGCTCGTGGTCGAGGACGTGATCACGCGCGGCGGCCGGGTGCAGGAGTGCCTCGACATCGTGAAGAAGATGGGCGGCACGACCGTGGCCGTGGCGGTGCTGGTGGACCGCAGCGCGGGTCAGGCGAAGTTCCCCGTGCCAACGTATTCGCTGCTCGAGATGAGCTACCCCACCTACCCGGCCGACCAGGTGCCCGAGGCGCTGGCAAAGATTCCGGCGACGAAGCCGGGGAGCTAGTGTTAAGGTGTAAGGTTTAAGTCGGTAAGGTTTAAGCCAAAGGCAGAAACGCCCTGAATGGCGACAGGCCTAGAACTTAAACCTTAACACTTAAAACTTACCACTGATCACCGCTGGAAGATGATGTAGCGGTAGACGCCGCGGTAGTACACGAGCGCGATGTTGCGGCCGTCGCGGAGCGCCTTCTTCGCCGAGGCGAGATCGGTGACCGGCACGCGGTTGATCTGCTCCAAGACCGCGCCGACCCGGAAGCTCTCCCGGAAAGGCGACTTCTCATCGATATTGGTGATGACGAGGCCCTCGACGCGTTCATCAATCCGGTTGGCCTTGCGGGCCTCGTCGGACAGCGGCTCAACGGCGACACCCGGGAGCAGTTCGCCAGTGGGGGCGTTGTCCTCGGACACGCGGCCCAGGGTGACCTCCTTGGTCTCAGTCTTGCCGTTGCGGAGGAATTTGACGGTGACCTTGGTGTCCGGGGCAGTCTGGCCGACGTAGAGGCGGAGTTCATCGACCGAGGAGACTTTCTTGTCGTCGATGCTGACGATGACGTCGTTACGCTTGAGGCCGGCCTTGGCGGCGGGACCGTCGAGCGGGTTGAGATTGGTGATGATGACGCCCTTGGTGTCCTTGGGCAGGTCGAATTCCTCGGCGATGTCGGCCGTGAGCGGAGCGGTGGCGACCCCGAGCAGGCCACGGGTCACCGTGCCGGTCTCGATGAGGCTGTGCATGATCTGGCTGGCGAGGTTGATCGGGATGGCGAAGCCGATGCCGATATTGCCCGAGGAATTGGAGAGGATGGCGGAATTGATGCCGACGAGCCGGCCGCGGGCGTCGATGAGCGCGCCGCCGGAGTTGCCCTGGTTGATGGCGGCGTCGGTCTGGATGAAGTCCTCATACCCGCCCTCATCGAGGATGCCGACCCGGCGGCCGGTGGCGGAGACGATGCCCATCGTGACGGTCTGGCCGACGCCGAGGGGGTTGCCGATGGCGAAGACCACATCGCCGACCCGGATCTTGGCGCTGTCGGCCAGGGTGACGGTGGGCAGGTTCTCGGCCTCGATCTTGATGACGGCCACGTCGGTCTTGGGATCGGTGCCGATGAGCTTGGCGGTGAACTCGCGGTCGTCGCCGAGCAGGACCTTCAATTCATCGGCTTCCTCCACGACGTGGTTGTTGGTGAGAATGTAGCCGTCGGAGGAGATGATGACGCCCGAGCCGAGACCGCGCTGCTTCTGCTCGCGGCCCTGCAC
>JANMTJ010000438.1:0-2063 GCA_031390295.1 Oleiharenicola sp. | reverse complement strand
TTATCTGGTTGGCTGTGTGAAGACGGGGGAAGCGTTGGTGGTGGACCCGGCTCGCGATATCAGGGCCTATGTTCGGATCTCGAACTGCTCGCGGGAGTCCTTGTCGATGAACGGGGAACGGAGGACGGTGAACTTCTCGATCCGGGTCGGCAGCGGGACCGGTCCGACCACGTCGGCGCCGGTGCGCTGCGCGGTCTCGACGATCTGGGCCGCCGACTGGTCGAGCAGGCGGTGGTCGTAGGCCTTGAGGCGGATCCGGATTCGCTGCTTCGGCATCAGGGCTACTCGGCGATCGTGACGATGGCGCCGGCGCCGACGGTCCGGCCACCCTCGCGGATGGCGAAGCGCTGGCCGATCTCGAGGGCGATCGGGGTGATCATATGCGGTCGGCGTCGTCAAGGTCTACGTCAAGGGCTACGATGGCAGCGATGCCGCGCCCTACATCGTCTCCCAGGCAGTGGTGACGCCGTTTGACGGTGGCGCGCCGGTCATCAAGACCGTTCATCTGGCCCTGCGTCGGAATACCGGCACCCTCGGGCACGGGTTGGTGGCATTGAACGGACTGACCTTGTCCAACAGCACTTACGCCGACAGCTTTGATTCGAATCCCACTGCCAGTCCCACCGGACCCTGGCTGGTATGGTCTGCCGGCATCGCCCAAAACAATGCTTCCGTGGTGGTGCTGGCGGGCACGGTCTCCATTGCCTCGGGTGCGCGGGTCAAGGGCAACCTCTACCTTGGGGCCGGCGTCACGGCACCCCCGGGGGGCAGGGTCACGGGCACGATCACCCCGGGATACTCCCTCACGGTCCCGTTTCCTGTGTATCCTACGGCCGCGGGGGTCAGCCAGAGCTACATCCTCGGCGCCACCATCCCTGCGACGTTGCCGCGCACCGGGGACCTGCCGGCGGCGGACGGTCGGTATTATTATTTTACCAGCAGCACGGTGAGCAGCTTCACCGTCACCGCGAGCCGCAACGTCACGGTGGTAAGCACTGCCGGCATGACCATCACCTCGACCACGCAGATCATCCTGCCGACGACCAGCACGCTACATGTGTTCATGACCGGGGCCTTCACGATCTCAGGCACCTCCCTCAATTCTGCCGGCTACGCGGGCGCGTTGCGGATTTACACCAGCACTTCTTCGGCGTGCTCCATCGGCAACTCCACCCAGGTCACCGCCTGGTTCCACGCGCCCAATGCCGCCCTGTCGGCGACGGGTGGGGCCGCGACCAACTCGATCAGCGGCTGTTTTATCGCCCAGACCATTTCCGCGGCCAACAGCCAGAATTACCACTTCGACGACTCGCTGCCCGTTTACGCCACCTACGACATGGTCCGCTACATGGATTTCCAGAGCGCGGCCGACAAAGCCACCGTCGCGGGACTGTCGGGCAACTACCTGCAGTGATGGCGACGGGCTACGCGATCTTCTTCGCGGCGGCCTGGGCCTTGAGGCAGAGCTCGGCAGCCTTGAAAGCATGGGCCTGCGTCATGGCCTTCTCGGTGCGGTTGATGCAGTCAAGGATGAGTTCGCCAAAGAAGCGGAAGCCGACCTGCCCGTCCACGTTGATGTACCGCTCGCCCTGCTGGTCGACGATGTAGACGTTGTCGCCCTTCTTGTCGCGGCCGATGTCCACATATTTGCGCAGTTCGATGTAGCCCTTTTCGCCGAGGATGATCATGCGACCGTCGCCCCAGGTGCTCAGGCCGGCGGGGGTGAACCAATCCACGCGGATGTAGTTCGTCGCGCCGTTGTTGCCGAGGAGCGAAGCCTCGCCGAAATCCTCGAAGCCGGGGTGGTCGGGGTGGGCGTGGTTGGCGACGGCGGCGTGCATGACGGTGGCATCGGTCGCGCCGGAGTAGGTGAGGAATTGCTCGAACTGGTGCGAACCGATGTCGCACAGGATGCCGCCGAACTTGTCGTGCTCGTAGAACCAGGCGGGGCGCCCCTTGCCCTCGCGGTGCGGCCCGAGGCCCAGCACCTGGAGGACGCGGCCGATGGCGCCCTGCTGGACGAGATCGGTGGCGTACATGGCGGACTCCACGTGGAGCCGCTC
>JANMTJ010000411.1:0-1913 GCA_031390295.1 Oleiharenicola sp. | reverse complement strand
TGAGCGATATGAGCTCACTGGCGGCCTGGACCCATGAACAGTTCGACCCGCGGCTGAATTGGAACGACGTGGCCTGGGTCAAGGCGCAGTGGGGCGGCAAGCTCATCCTCAAGGGCATCATGGATGTCGAGGACGCGCAGCTGGCCGTCCAGAGTGGCGCCGACGCCATCGTCGTCAGCAACCACGGCGGGCGCCAGCTCGACGGCGCGCCCAGCAGCATCGCCGCCCTGCCGGCCATCGTGGCCGCGGTGGGCGACAAGATCGAGGTCTGGATGGACGGCGGCATCGGCAGCGGGCAAGACGTGCTCAAGGCCTGGGCCCTGGGCGCGCGCGGCACCATGATCGGCCGCGCCATGGTCTACGGGCTGGCTGCGATGGGTGAAGCCGGCGTGACCAAGGCGCTGCAGATCATCCACAAGGAACTCGACATCACGATGGCGTTTTGCGGGCATACCAACATCCAGAATGTCGACCGCAAGATCTTGCTGCCGGGCAGTTTCCCGATGGCGTGAGAGCGCCCCCCGGCCCTTGTCGGCGCCCGCGTTCGCGGCGAAACGATGTGCACTCTTGTCGACCTGCACCCTCACCCCAGCCCTCTCCCGCGAGCGGGAGAGGGGGCCATGCATTCCTCCCACTTCCCCGCGGGCGGTAGCGGGGGCCATGCACTCCTCCCTCTTCCCCGCGGGCGGAAGAGGGGGCCATGCATTCCTCCCTCTTCCCCGCGGGCGGTAGCGGGGGCCTTGCATTCCTCCCTCTCCCGCTTCTGACCTTTGCGCCCGCTGGGCACGTGGATTCAGTCTGACCGTTCCCACGTTAATTCTTTGAGGCTGTGTCGAGAGACGTGCAAGCCGTGGTCGATCACCGGAGCACAGCAATGCCGAGACTGTGGTTGCGGCCTGAGTTGGCGCCGGTGATGTTTGTGGTGGCGGGCGGGTCTGTCGTTGGTCAACGCTGGCTCGCGCGATCACTGCAAGCGGTTGATCGAACCGGCGATCACCAGGCCAGCATCACCCAGGCGCGGCTGCGCTCAGCGGCGATTCAGCACTGCTCGTTGCTGTCTTGCTCAAGGGCCGCTAACCAAGCGCCATCCCTCGGTCATGCCATCCAATCGCAGCAGTCCGCGCCACAAGGTCTCGGTGCCGGGCTCGCCGTCGGACTTACGCCCCAGGAACCCGCCCAGCTTGGCGATCATGCGGATGGCCTCACGCAGGCTCGGCGCCGGGGCGTCGGCTGGCCGCTTCCTGTGCTTCGTTTCATAGGCGATCAGCACCCGGCATTCGTCCTCATCGAAGTACGCCGCGGCCGGCAAGTCCGGCACCTCGCGTGCGAGCTTGGTCATGTGGTGGATGCGCCAGGCAATCACCATGTCGATGGCCAGGCACGCTTGCAGTCGATCCCCGTGACCAAGCTGGCGGTCTTCGACCCGGCAGCCGCTCTTCAAGGTGCGATGAAACACCTCGATGCCCCAGCGCTGGGTGTACCAGGCCACCTTCTCGCAGGCCTGCTCGAAGTCCGCCACCACCAGCGTGGTCAGCAGCGCCCATTCGATAGGCTCGGCCCCAGCGGGTGTGTCCACCTCCTGCGCCAGCACCATCTGCACGTTGAGTCGGCCCAGCCCGGGCTTGGACTTCGGCGGGCACAGGGTCACCGCAGCAAAGCGGATCGCGAGTGTGGCCACGCGCGCCGGACGATTCTTCTGGCGCGGCAGTTGGATGGGCTGATAGCCGGCGATCGGCTTGGAGCGGATCGTCTCGAACAGCCGCTCTTGTTCGTCGTGCACCTTGCGGTCGTGCTTGGCGCGCACGAGCAGCTTGGGGCCGTCGGCGTCGCGCAGCGCTTCTTCGAAGAGTTCGTAGATGTCGGCTTCGCGGTCCCCCATGCTCACCAGTTGGACCTGCGGGTTGCGTTTTTGC
>JANMTJ010000395.1:0-7656 GCA_031390295.1 Oleiharenicola sp. | reverse complement strand
CTTCGCGAGCTGGCAGTAGAAGCGTGCGGCCTCGGTGACGGCTGCCTTGATCGTGATGATGTTTGGCACCTGCGAGCCGATGTGGAAATGGACGAGCCGGAGGCTCTTCTGCATCTTGGCGGCACGGAGCTTCTCGACGGCAAAGAGGATCTCCGCGGTGTTCAGTCCGAACTTGGCGTTGTCGCCGGTCGAGGAGGACCACTTGCCCTCGCCGCGGGTCTGGAGCTTCACGCGGAAGCCGATCAGGGGCTTAACCCCGGTTTCCTTGGCGATCTCGATGATGCTGTCCACCTCGGAGAGCTGCTCGATGACGATGATGATCTTCTTGCCCAGCTTGCGGCCGAGGAGGGCGAGCCGCATGTAATCCTTGTCCTTGTAGCCGTTGCAGATGATGAGGCGCTGCGAACCCTCGTGCATGGCGAGGGCGATCATGAGCTCGGGCTTGGAACCGGCCTCGAGGCCGTAGTTATAGTCCTTGCCGGCGGAGATGATCTCGTCGACGACCTCGCGGAGCTGGTTGACCTTGATGGGGAAGACGCCGCGGTACTCGCCCTTGTAGCGTTCGTCCTTGATGGCCTTGTGAAAGACCTGGTTCAGCTGGGTGACCCGGTGCCGGAGGGTATCCTGCATGCGGATGACCAGCGGGGCCTTGAGGCCCATGCTGGTGGCCTCCTCCACGACATCCATCAGGCGGATGGTGCGCCCGTCGGAGAGGGGTTGGACCTGGACAAAACCGTCGGAATCCACCGAGAAGTGATTGGCCCCCCAGCGTTTGAAACCGTAGTGTTCCTCGGACTGGGCGGCGGACCAATTTGATGCGGATTTGGTCTTCAAGTTTACAGGGTGGGAAAGGGCGGGGGTTAGGCTTGCTTTTTAGAAGTCGGACAGGCTTATTCGCCCTTTTCAAATTTTTCAAAACATCCGAAGACGCAATGACTAAGTTACATCTGTTCCTCGCCCAAGCCACTCCTGCCGCTCCCGCCCCTGGTGGCGCGTCGGCCCTTATGCAGCTCGCGCCGCTTGTCCTCATGTTCGCGGCCATGTATTTCCTGCTCATCGCGCCACAGCGCAAGAAACAGAAGGCGCACGAGAAGATGCTGACCGAGCTCAAGGCGGGTGACGAGGTCGTGACGGCCGGCGGCATCTATGGCGTCATCACCAGCGTGAAGGACGACCGTTTTGTGATCCGCATTGGCGACAACAACGCCAAGGTCGAGGTCGGCAAGGGATTCATCAGCACCGTGGTGAAGAAAGCCGACGCTTCCTGAGCGCAGTCCTGCGCCGTGCCGGCGGGGCCCCGCCGTGCCACCCCTTTAACAAACAACACCCATGCTTCGTCAAAACCTCTGGAAAGTGATCCTGTCCGCAGTCATCATGCTGTGGGCGGTGTTCGAACTCATTCCGCTGAAGGACATTCCCTTCGACGGCTACGTCAAATCAGCCGCCTCGGCCAAAAGCGCCCAGTTCACCACCCTGATGACCAGGGTGGCGGAGCGGGTAAAGTCGGGCCAGGCACCCAGCACCTTCGTCGCCCTCAAGCAGATTGGCCGCGAGGAGAAGCTCGATCTCTCCCAGTTCTTCCCGCAGATCCGGCTCGAGGACAAACTCAAGAATGTCGAGAAGCGGAACAACATCCTGCTCGATGAGCTGCTGCGTCAGTCCAAGGGCCGGTTGCAGCTCGGCCTCGATTTGAATGGCGGTGTCGCCTTCACCCTGGAGGTTGACGAGGCGGTTTCGTCGAAGGACAGCCAGCAGACCCGTCAGGACAAACTCACCAAGGCCATCGAGATCATCGGCAACCGCGTCAACGGCCTGGGCGTCAGCGAGCCCATCATCCGCCCGGTCGGCAACAACCGCATCGAGGTGCAGCTGGCCAATGTCTCCACCCGGGATAATCCCGAGGTGCTGAACAGCCTGAAGAAGCCCGCCCGCCTCGATTTCAAGCTCGTCCATGCCTACGCAACGCCGCCGATGGACGCTCCCCCGGGCTACATTCCCATGACCCTGGAAAGCGAGTCCCGCACGGGCGAGACGTACAGCGAGGATCTCTACATCAAGTATGTCCCCGAGATGACCGGCGAGGCGGTGACGGACTCCTATCCGGTCATGGACGATTTCGGCCGCTTCAAGATCATCATGCGCTTCAGCAAGGAAGGCAGCCGGCAGTTTGCCCAGGTGACCAAGGCCATCGCCGATGAAGGCCAGCGGACGGGCCGCCGCGCCCGTCTGGCGATCGTGCTCGACGGCAAGCTCTACTCCGCCCCCGGCGTCGAGAAGGAGATCAACAGCGACTCCGCCGAGATTTCCGGCCAGTTCTCCCAGCGCGAGGCGATCGATCTCGCCAACGTGCTGAACAATCCCCTCGACCTGCCGTTGGTGGTCAAGGAGCAGTATGAGGTCAGCCCGACCCTCGCCGAGGATGCAGTCTCCAGCGGCATCAAGGCCGCCATCATCGGCACGGTCGCCGTCTGCGCGTTCATGATCACCTTCTACAGCACCGGCGGCTTCGTGGCCGTCGTCACGCTGGCGGTCAACCTTCTCATCATCTTCGGGGCCATGGCCAGCTACGGGGTCACGATGACCCTGCCCGGCCTCGCCGGCATCGTGCTCACCATCGGCATGGCGGTGGACGCGAACATCCTGATCTTCGAGCGCATGCGCGAGGAGATCGCCGAGGGCAAGACTCTCAGCAATGCCAACCGCAGCGGCTACCTCAAGGCGCTGACCACGATTCTCGATGCCCATTTTGTACAGCTGATCATTTGTGGCATCATGATCTGGCTCGGCACGGGCCCCATCCGGGGCTTTGGCGTCACCCTGCTGATCGGTGTCCTTTCCACGCTCTTCTCCGTGCTCATCACGGCCCACCTGATCATGGAGCTGCTCATCGACTCCGGCACGCTCAAGAAAATGAAGATGCGCCAGATGCTGAAGAACCTCAACGTGGACTTCGTCAAATACGGCCGGCCCGCCTTCATCGGCTCCTGGGTCGTCGTGCTGCTCGGCATGGGGGTCGTCCTCTACAAGGGCAACGCCATCTACGGTGTGGACTTCGCCGGGGGCGACATCGTGACCGCCTCCTTCACGACCAAGATCGACACGGGCAAGATCCGCGAGATCGCGCACAGCGCGGGTGTCGGCGAGGTCAGCCCGACCTATACCAGCGCCCTTGGTGGCGGCGGCGAACAGCTCAAGCTCGAAACGGCCTACGAGAAATCCGGGCTGCTCTTCGACGCCCTGCAGAAGGCCTACCCGAATGCCGGCCTCAAGCTGGAAGGCACCAGCCAGGTCGGACCCTCCATCGGCAAGGAGATCCAGTGGAACGCCCTCAAGGCCATCGCGGCCTCCATGGCGGTCATTCTGCTCTACATCGCCTTCCGCTTTGAATTCGGCTTCGGCATCGGGGCGATGTTCTCGACGATGCACGATGTGCTGATGACCATCGGCTTGTTCGTGCTCTTCGGCCACCAGTTCTCCGCGCCCATGGTCGCGGCCATCCTTTGCATCGTCGGCTACTCGATGAACGAAACCGTGGTCGTCTTTGATCGCATCCGCGAGGAGCTGAAATTGAATCCCACGGGCACGCTCCGCGATGTCATCAACAGCGCCATCCGCAAGGTTTTCGCCCGCACGATCATGACGGCGACAACCACCTTCCTGGCTGCGCTGGCCCTGTTCCTCTTCGGCGGCGGCATCCTGCGGGACATCTCCTTCACCTTCCTCGTCGGCATCGTCACCGCGACCTTCTCGGCCATCTTCATCGCCTCCCAGGTGTTCTACTGGTGGCACAAGGGTGACCGGAAGCACGTCGAGGCCCACCAGGACATTGCGCCCAAATACGAGTGGGCCGGCTCTTCCCGCGCATCAGAATAAACCGGCGAATCCCTCGCCCCGATGCGCTGGAATTACACGCCGGTCCACGCGGAGAGCGTGGCCGCCCTTGCGCGCAGCCTGGGTACGACCCCGGTCGTGGCCGAGCTGCTGTTGCGCACGGGAGTGGCCGAGGTCGCCGCCGCCCGTTTCCTGACGCCGACCCTGGCCGCGATCGCGGATCCGTTCCTGCTGGTCAATCTTGAGCGGGCGGTGGACCGGCTGCGGCAGGCCATCAGCCGCCAGGAGAAGGTCATGGTGCTGGGGGATTACGATGTGGACGGGGTGTGCAGCACCACGATCCTGGTCGGGCTCCTGCGCCGGCTCGGCCTTGATCCCGCTTACATCGTGCCGCGCCGCGCCGACGAAGGCTATGGGCTGACGCAGACCTCCATCGAGCGGGCGCTCGAAGCGGGCCGGCCCGACCTGTTCATCGCCCTGGATTGCGGGACCAATTCCAGCGCCGAGGTGGCCCGGCTGCGGGCCCGCGGGGTGGATGTCATCATCGTGGATCACCATCGCTCCACCGAGCCGCCGGCCACGGAAGCCATTTTGATCAATCCGCATGTGTACCCGACGGCGGAGGACGGCGACTGGCGCTTCCTCTGCACGGTCGGACTGGTCTTCAAGCTGGCGCACGGGCTCCTCAAAAAGCTCCGGGCCGAGAACCACCCGGTCGCCCTCGCCATCGTGCTCAAGGAGTACCTCGATCTGGTGGCAATGGGCACGATTGCCGACCTGGTGCCATTGCATGGGGAGAACCGCATCTTTTCGCGCCATGGCCTGCGGATGCTGGCCGAAACCCGGCGGCCGGGTCTGCTCGCGCTCATGCAGGTCTCGGGCCTCAAGAGCGAGCAGGGCCTCGTGCCCACGGACATTTCCTTCCGGCTCGGACCGCGCATCAACGCCAGCGGCCGGCTCGCCGATGCCGCCCTGTCCGTCGACCTGCTGCTGAGTGAGGATCCGGCATTCTGCGAACGGGCGGCCCGCCAGCTCGATGACCTAAACCGGGAGAGGCAGGACATCGAACGCCAGATCACCGAACGGGCGGAACGCTACGTGGAGGAGAACTTCAAGGCGTCCAGTGGACTCGTATTGTTCGATGAGGACTGGCATCCCGGCGTGGTCGGCATTGTGGCCGGGCGTATTTCGCGGAAATACCACCGTCCGGCCATCGTGCTGGGTAACGAGGGCGAACTGGCCAAGGGCTCCGGTAGGGGCATCACGGGCTACAATCTCGTGGAAATCCTGGGCGCCTGCGCCGGCTGCCTCGAAAGCTGGGGCGGTCATCCCATGGCGGTCGGCATCTCACTGAGCAAGCACCGGGTGGACGAATTCCGGGTCAAGTTCGACGAGGTCATCCGCGGGCACAGTGGCAACGGGGCCGCGGAACCCGGGCTGGATCTCTCCGGCTGGCTGGAGGCCACGGCGGTCAACGAGCAGCTGATGGGCGAGTTGGAGCAATTGCACCCCTTCGGCATGGGCCACCCGGAGCCCGTCTTTGGCGTGCGCGGTCTGCGGCTGCGCAACCGCCCTGATGTGTTCAAGGACCAGCATTTCCGCTTCGCCGGCGAGGATGCGACCGGGCGTCGCATCAGCGGGGTGGCTTGGAAAATGGCCGACCGACTCCCCCCGGTCGGCGTCCCGCTGGAACTGGCGGTGCAACTGAACTGGAATTACTACAATGGCCGCCGGACGCTCCAGATGGAGTTGCTTGATTGGCGCCCGGCTGGCACGTAGACCTTCCCGTCACCCCCGCATGTTCGAGACCTTGCTCAAATACTTTCAGGATTCCCCCCTTTCACTGTGGGGACCCTTCATGGTGCTCATCCTGTGCGGGCTGGGCCTGCCCGTGCCGGAGGACGTGGTGCTGGTGACCGCCGGGGCGCTCGGGCAGATGGACGGGCGCAACTGGACGGAAGTCAGCCTGCTGATGTATGTCGGTGTGATGTTGGGTGACTCGACCATCTTTCTGGCCGGCCGGTATTTCGGAGCCAAGCTGCGGACGGCCCGTTGGTTTCAGCGTTATTTCTCGGAGAAGAAGCAGGCGAGGGTGGAAAATCTCTTCGACCGCTACCACACGTGGGTGCTGTTCGTGGGCCGCTTTTTACCCGGGCTGCGGGCGCCGATCTTCTTCACCGCCGGGTCCACCCGGGTCAGATATTGGAAATTTTTCCTGTTCGACGGGCTGGCGGCATTGATCAGCGTGCCTTTCTTCGTGTGGCTGGGCCATTGGCTGTGGGCCAGGTTCAAGGACGACATCGTCGCGCTCGACGAGGCGCTTTCCCGCACCCAGACCTACAGCACGATGCTGGCGGCGCTCATCGTGATGGTTGTGGCCCTGGTGGGGCTCCGGCTCTGGCGGCGACACCGGGCGAGTTGGGACGATTGACCCGAGGTAGGGCGGTGAGTCCCTTCACCGCTGCCACGATTGCAACGCGGAGCGGAGTTCGCGCCCTACCAACGAATCATAGTCAGCCAAAGAAAGCGCGCGATCCAGTTTTTCCCGGTGACAAACTGACAGCACGCGGGAATCGGAAGGGTGCGGTGTGCTGCCGCCTTGAAGTTAAAAACCCAAGCATCGAACCGCTGGTTATGCGAACAACTCCTCATGGGAACACCAGTCGCCGTCAGTCAATTGGTTGGCTCGCTCCGACGGCAAGGCGGACCTGGTACCAAACTGCTGCATCAGCTTACTGAAATACTTAACCCCCTATTCGTTCTCCGATTATTGCCCGCCGCGGATCCGGCCAGAACAGGCTTCACCCTTAAGCCGCGGACATAAAGGTCAGTGACTTTCCTGTTAACGCCGCATGGTGGATAACCTTGGGTTGCTAGTCTTCTCACGCGATCATTAGTTCTGCATTCAGTTACTTCAACTTAGTCAAATCACGAGTGTCCGGGGGCCAACGGGCATTTTCGTTAAGTTCCACTTATCCCATGAATACACTGGCCCGTTTTCTGTCGGCGTTGGGCACGCTGCTGTTGGCTGTTTCGCTCTCTGCCCAACCGGCTCCGGACGCCAAGTTCCTAACTGACGCGCTGAAGTTGCGCGCCGACATGGCGAAGTGAACCCCACAAGCCAACCAAAGCACGGTGAAGACCAGCGTGCCAAAGAATAGATAATCGTCACTGGGCAGCTTCTCGGCTGCGAACGCTCCTCAAGCGGAGCAAAGCTCGCCTACATCAAACTGAACATCCCAGTGGCATGCCCGCCTCGGACCACGTTCCTTGGTCAACCGGAAGAGCACCCGTTGCCTCTTTCATCAACGATGTGCCCGACCACAACTGAAGTAGGGATGCGACCGCCCAAGCTATGTGGGCAACGTTTCTGATCCATTATCCTACCTTGGCAAGCGCCAGTCACCGGCACCCGGGCAGGCCAAGCCCGGCCGGAAGAGGCTTTACTCCCCTGCCGCCACCGGGGCTTAATTTCTGACTTCCGTATGCCCGATCCGGCCGCACCGCTCTTCCACATCGACAGTCCCGCCACCTGGCAGCCCGCGACGGCGGACCTGGACGTGATCGGGTGGTTCTATCCCGGCGAAACGCTGGATTGTGTCGATATCCGCGCCCGGGTGGACAACTGCCCCCGGCTGGGCATCTACGGCTTGGAACGGCCCGATACCCAGCAAACCTTCGGGGGTTCGCTGAAAGCCCTGCGCACGGGCTTCATCCAGCGCGTGCAGGCCTGGCGCGGAGCCCGTGAACTGGCCCTCGACTGGCACGATGGCACGCAATGGCGGGAATTCTTCCGCACCGCGCTCGACACCTCGGCCCTGCCGG
>JANMTJ010000150.1:0-3132 GCA_031390295.1 Oleiharenicola sp. | reverse complement strand
AGGACGGTGCGCGGCAGCTCGTTGGTCGAGTCGAGCGTGTTGAGGTAACGGCTGAGGGCGCGGGCCTGCGAAAAATCGCCGATGGAATCGAAGCCCGTGTCGGGCCCGAGCTGGGCGAGCAGGCGGGTGTTGTTGTTCCGGATCGCGCCGAGGTGCAGCTGCTTCGTCCAGGCGCGCTTCGCATCCCAGCGGCCGAACTCGAGCATGAGGAACGAGGCGAACTTCGCCTGGGCCGACGGGGTGGCCGCCTTGCCCTTGCGGGTGGCGGTGAAGATCGCCTTCGCTTCCGCCGCGGTGCACGGCTCGGCCAGCGCGCTCTCCATGCCATGGTCGGACAACCGGCCGCCCACCGCGTGGAAATCGCCGTGCCGTTTCTGCAACGCGGCGAGAAAATCATCGAAGGTCTTCACGCTGGTCCTCGCGGCGCCGCCGAGCTTCTCGAGCCAGGCGTTGAAGGCCGCCGGAGTGTTGACGATCAGGGCCTTGTCCGGCCGGAAGGTCGGGTAGACCCGCGTCTTGATCCCGAGCTTTCTGATCTGCTTGTGCTGGTCGAGCGAGTCGACCGGGTCGTCGGTGGTGCAGTTTTCGGCCACCTTGTTCGCCGCGAGGATGTCGTGCACGCGCATCGTCGCGAGCTTCTCGTTCGCCTCGCGCCAGATCTTGTCCGCCGAGGACGGGTTGATGAGGTCGGTGATGCCAAAATAGCGGGCCAGCTCGAGGTGCGACCAATGATAAAGCGGGTTGCGGAGGGTCTGCGGCACGGTGGTGCACCAGGCGTCGAACTTCTCGCGCGGCTTGGCGCCGCCGGTGATGAACCGCTCGTTCACGCCGTTGGCCCGCAGCGCCCGCCACTTGTAATGGTCGCCCCCGAGCCAGATCTCGGCCAGGTCGGCGAACGTGTGGTTCTCCAGGATCAGCTGCGGCGGGAGGTGGCAGTGGTAGTCGTAGATCGGCTCGGCCTTGGCGAAGCCGTGATACAGGTCGCGGGCCGCGTCGGTCTGCAGGAGGAAATCGTCGTGAATGAATGAAGCCATGGGGAGTGGGAGGACAGAATTAACAGAATGGGACAGAATTCAGGCCTTTCGCCATTGAATGGGCCAACTGCATCCAGCTCATTTTGTATATTCTGTTCATTCTGTCTAATCCTTAGCGGCTGATATCGCCCAGCATCGCCTCGAGGGTCGTGTAGGAGGCCAGCAGCTTGCTTGTGGCGGCGCAGCGTTCCTTCGAGGCCAGGCCGGTGTTCTCCGCGAGGAAGATCAGGTAGGCGGCGATGCGCTTCGAGAAGAGCAGGCGGGCCTCGGGGCTGACGGCGTAGAAGCGGGCGCGTTGCTGGTAGCCGGCGGGGGTGTGGTCCCCCAGGGCGGTCTTCTCCGGTTTGCCGGCGGCAGCGAGCACGTAGAGGAAGTTGTACTCGAAGAAGATCATGTGCTCGGCCGACGGCGGGAGCGCCTCGAGGGCCGCCCGGCAGGCGACGGGCGAGGCGAAGACGTCGACCGGCTTGCCCACGGCCGCGAGCGACGTGGTGACGAAGATCCGCGCCATCTTCTGCTCGGTCGCATCGGCGCTGAAGGCCCCGGCCACGGCCATGTCCACGGTGAACTTGTACCAATCGCGCCACAACGCGGCATCGGTGGGATGCTTCGACTGCGAGAGCGCGACGCCCATCTCGTAGGTGTAGCGGCCGCTGGTCTTGATCTCAAGGGCGCTGCCCGTGACCTGCCCCATCACCTGGTAGTTCTCCGCGGACTTGCCGGACCCGGAGTGGAAACCGATGCTGACGCCAAACTTCGCGCAGACATCCCATTGCTTCTGGATCAAGGTGCGAAGGGCGGCGTTGTCGGGATAAGGCGTGTTCTTCTGGAAGCCAAAGGCGGGGGCCACGAAGTTGACCGGCATGCCGAGGACCTCGCAGAGCGAGAGCATGATGGCGGTCGTCTCGGGCGTGGTCAGGCCGGGCAGCTCGTCGATGGAAAGCTCGCGGAGGTAACTGCGGCCCACCGGCGTGGTGAAGGCGGCGGCGCGGGCGGCGGCGTATTTCTCGTCGCGCCGCTTCATCTTGAGCATCGACGTCCAGACGGTGGCGAGGAGCTGGTTGAAGGCCGCATCATCGAGCTTGAGCCCCGCGGCGGTGACGCGGGCGCGGGTCTTCGCCACGACATCGGCCGGGACGTCGGCCACCTTGGCCGGCTGGTTGAGCGCGAGCTCGGGCGAGAGGTCGAAGGTGATGTAGCTGGCGAGCAGGCAGCCGCGAACGAGGGCGTCCTCCCGGCTGTCGAACTTGCCACCGATGGGCTGGTGGTCGGCGTTGAACGACCAGGCGATCCGACGGTGATGGAAGCCGGTCCTGAGCTTGGAAAGCACGCAGCCGTGGCTCATGCCCTCGACGCTCTGGCCCTGGTGCCCCTCGGGGACGTTGGTGCCGATGAAGGGAAACGGTACGGTGTCGAGCTGGCCTGAGAGCATCGCATCGACGTCGTAGACGAGCTCGCGCGGGATGGAGTTCTGGTTGGCGGTCATGCCGATCTCGAGGGCGCTCATGGCCCACTCGACGGCGGGCCAGTGCAGCGTGGTGTAGCGCGCCCCCACGCCCAACGTGGAGCGGCCGAGCTTGGCGCCGGCGGTCGGGAAGATGGTGGAGAGCGGGTCGTGTTCCTGGATCAGGTTTTTCAGCGTGAGCAGGTTGGTCCACGAGGCCGGGAAGTACGTCGCCCCGCCGTGGGCGACGCCGTCCGCCAGCGGGGTGGCCGCGGCCTGCAGCTTCCAGGCGCAATCGCCCGCCGCGTTTTCAACGAGAGTGAATTCGCCGGCCCGGGTGGCGCAGCGACTCTTTGTGTACTCGATGACTCGGCCGGCCTTCACGTCGGCCGCGAGCGCGGCCCAATCGAGACAGAAATCAGGCGAGACGCAGGGATTCTGCGCGATGCGCAGGTTGTTGTTCAGGAGAAAGGCGTTGATGGGTTTCACGGGGTGGAAAATCAAATGGTCATCGCGTGGTAGCCGCCGTCGACGATGAGTTCCTCGCCGGTGATGAAGGAGCCCGCGGTGTCGCTGGCGAGCAGGAGGGTGGCGCCGATCAACTCGCGCGCCTCGCCGAAGCGCTTCATCGGCGTGTGGCCCATGATGGCGGCG
>JANMTJ010000339.1:0-6156 GCA_031390295.1 Oleiharenicola sp. | reverse complement strand
CAGCGGGCCGAGCACGCCGGAGTCGGCGAGCTCGCGCGCCTTTAGCAAAGCCGGATGATAGCGGTGATTGTAACCCAGCCGGACCTTCACGCCGGCCTTGACGGCGGCGGCTTCCACGGCGCGCAACTGCGCGGCATTGAGCGCGCCGGGTTTTTCCACCAGCACGTGCTTGCCGGCCCGCACGGCGGCTAGGGCGATCGGCGCGAGCGAGCCGTTGAGGGTGGCGACGATGACGGCGCCGACGGCGGGATCGGCCAGGGCCTGATGGTAATCGGTAATGGCGGTGGCGCCGGCACAGGCCTTGGCCAGATCCGTGGCACGGGTCTCGTCGAGATCGCAGGCGTAACGCAACCGGCCCGGCTGGAGGCTGGCGGCGCGTTTCCGGCCAATCAGGCCGCAGCCGATGATGGCGTATTGCAGCGGGGTGGCCATCAGGGGTTGAACTTCTTGCCGCGGTCCTCGGGCACGATACGGCGCAGGGTGTAGATGTCGCCCTGCAGCTCGGCCCGGAATTTTTGCAGGTCCTTCCATGGATCCCACTGTGCGCTGAGGAGCTTGCCCGTGATCCCGTCGCTCTCTGCGCTGGCCAGCCAGACGCACAGGGCCGCCCCGAGCCGGGGGTCGACCGCGCCCTCGTCGGTCCATTTCTTGTTCCGGGCGAAAAAATCCGCGCCGGCCTTTTCCGGGCCGGCGGCCAGCACCTGATCGGTCAGGCGGGTGCGCAACGCGCCGGGGGCCACGGCATTCACGTCGATGCGATCGGCGCGATATTCCTCCGCGAGTGTCTCGGTCAGGCGCACGACCGCGGCCTTGGTGGCGGCGTAGGCGGCGAAACGCGGCATGGGATTGGTCGCGCCGCCGCCGGAGATGTTGATGATCTTGCCGGCCCGGCGGGGTTTCATGGCGCGCACGGCGTGCTGGCAGACCAGGAACGTGCCGGTGACGTTCACCTGCCACGCCTGGGTCCAGTCACCGAGTGTGACCTCCTCGGACGGACCGATGGGGCCGTAGATGCCGGCGTTATTGACCACGGCATGGAGCGGTCCGAGTTGGGCGACCCGGGTAAAGAGTGCGGCGACGCTGACAGGGTCGGCGATGTCGCAGGTGACGCTGATCAGTTGCTGGCCGGACCGGAGGCGGGGAGCGAGGGCTTCTTGGGTCTGCGTGACATCCGTTGCCGTGCGGGCGCAAAAGACCACGTTGGCGCCCTCGGCGAGGAAGGACTCGACGAGGACGCGACCAAAGCCCTGGCTGCCGCCGGTAATGAGGGTGTTGCGTCCGGAAAGTTTCATGGGCGTCCAACGGTGAGATAGATGGCGCCAGGCACCGGAGCGACCGCTTTTTCAACAAGGCGGTTGGCGTCGATGACCACGGGCCGGGCCATAGAGGCCAGCAAGGTGGGCCAGGGGTAATCACGAAACTCCGGCCATTCCGTGCAGATGACGGCGGCATGAGCACCGCGGAGAGCATCGGCGGCAGTGTCCATCAGGGGAAGTTCGGGATGCTCGGCAGCGTCATTGCGGATGAGCGGATCATAGGCGCGCACCTGCAGGCCCGCCGCGAGAAGTTGCCGGCAAAGCTCGACCGCGGCACTGCGGCGCAGGGTGCTGGTGTTGGGCGTGTAAGCGAGACCCAGCACGGCGACGACGGGTTGCTTGATGCCGACCAGGGTCGCCTGGACTTTGCGCAAGGCCCAGCCACGGTGGCGGTCGTTGCTCTCTTTGATGGCCGGGATGAGGGCCAGCGGCAGGCTTCGCGTGGCGCCCAGCTGGGTCAGCGTGACGACATCGCGGGCGAGGGTGCCGCCGGCGAAGGGCCCGCCGGGCGCAAGGTAGGCGCGTGGTCCGATGCGCGGATCGCTTTTCAAGCCGGCGGCGACTTCCTGGGCGTCGGCACCGACGGTCTCGGAGAGGACGGCGATTTCATTGATATAGGCAACGGAGAGGGCGAGGAAGGAGTTGAGCGCGTGTTTCACCATCTCGGCGGACTCAGTCCGCATCCACAGCAAGGGTGCGCCCAGCGGGGTCAGCATTGGCTCCAGCACCGTGCGGGCCCGGGCGGACGAGGTGCCAACGATGATGCGCGCGGGTTTTTCGAAGGTTTCGATGGCCCTGCCGAGCCGGAGGTTTTCGGGCGAGCATGCGAAATGGAGTGACGGGTACTGCCGGGCGAGTTGCGCACATGTGCCGACGGGCAGTTGGGAGGAGATCAACACAACTGTTTCCGGTCGCAATCCGGGTAGGACCCGGTCGAGTCGGGTCTGCACCCAGCCGAGGTCGGAACCGTCATCCGCGTCCACGGGCGTATCGTAGCAGACCCAGAGTACATCGGCGGTCGCGGTTACGGTGGGGTCGGCGGAAAAGCTGAGTTGGCCGCTGGCGATGCCCTTGGCCAGCAGGTTATCCAATCCGGGCTCTTGCAGCGGTGCGCGGCCGCCGCGCAGTTGGGCCAGCACCGGCTCATCGAAGTCGAGGCCGGTCACGCGATGGTGGCGGGCCAGACAGGCGGCGGTTACGCTGCCCAGGTGCCAGAGGCCGAGAACGTCGACATGCATGAGGGAGGGAAAGGTGAGAGTGAGAGTGAAAGTGAGAGGGGACTGAGGGAGAAAGGGGCAAGGACAGAGGTCAGAAGACGGTGGACGGAGGAAGGAGCGACGGCTGATCCAGATCGAATCCGGGCAATCCGTGGTTAAAACCTGTCTTGGTCGATTCCGTGTCCATTCATGCAATTCGTGGTAAAAGTTATTCGGTTTGGCTTAGCGGCGGGCCTCGAAGACCCAGCGGTTGGCCTCGAGCCAGCGCAGGGTGCGGACAAGACCCTGCTCGATCGTGAGCTTGGGCCTCCAGCCGGTGGCCGAGATTTTTTTTGTGTCGAGGAAGATGAAGGGATTGTCCCCGATCCAGCCCCGGTCGCCGCCGGTGTATTCGAGCTTCGGTTTCAGTCCGAGGGCGGCGCAGATGCAAGCGATGCTCTGGTTGACCTGGACGAACTCCGCCGTGCCGAGGTTGTAGACCTGCGTGTGATGCCGGGCATCGCGGGCGGTGTGCGCGCGGGTGACGTGCAGCAGGGCGTCGATGCAGTCCTGCACGTAGAGGTAGCTTTTGCGCTGCTGCCCGTCGCCGAGGACGCGCAGGTGACCGGGATGTTCCGTCAGCTGCCGGTAGAAATCGAAGACGTGGCCGTGCGTGTAGCGTTCGCCCAGGATGGAGACGAAACGGAAGATGTAGGCCTCGTCCAGTTGGCCGCCCTCGGCGTAGGTGGAGAGGAGGGATTCGCCGGCGACCTTGCTGGCGGCATAGAGGGAGGTCTGGACCGGGAAGGGCGCGTCCTCGGGCGTCGGGATCAAGGTGGCCTCGCCGTAAGTAGAGCCGGTGGACGAGAAGGCGATGCGGCGGACGCCGTTGGCGCGCATGGCCTCGAGCACGTTGAATGTGGCAATGGTGTTTTGCTCCAGATCCTTCCGGGGATGCGACCAGCCGTCCTTGATGTCGGCGTTGGCGGCGAGGTGGAATACGAAGTCGGCCCCTTTCATCGCGGCGGTCAGCGCGGGCAGGTCGAGGTTGTCGCCCTGCACGAACCGGAAACGGGGATGCTGCAGCGCGTCGTCAAGGAATCGCTCCTGTCCGGTGGAAAGATTATCCCAGCCGGTGACCGTTACCCCGTCCGCCAACAGGCGGTCGGCGAGGGTGGAACCGATGAAGCCGGCGGTTCCGGTGACGAAGGCATGCTGCATGAGGGAAAGTGAGAGGGAAGGTGAAAGTGAAGTGAGTGCTGGCGGGCTTTTTTCGGGCCATATCCTTAGCGTCGGCTGATGTCCTCTGATGATACAGTGGTCACAAAGAAAGAGGAGCGACGCTTAAGCAGGTAAACGCGTGGGGGCAAGGTGGTCGTTTGAAACCCGGGTCAGGCGCCGGTTCGTGGTTTCCGCAGCCGGCATACACACCGGATGCCCCAAGGATAGGAGAGATGCCCCCCGAGGGCAGTTTCAAGCCGCAGGAGGACAGCGAGCAGGGGGTTCGCCCTCGTCGCCCGGATCTGGGTGATAACCAGACGGGTTTTTTCCTCAAGAGGCAGCTTGAGCTTCCGGCGGTTGCGGCGCTTTACCCACCAGAAAGCCGGGTAGACGAAGCAGCCCAGATGCGTTGCCTGTTCGATCTCAAAGCCGGTTTGACGCGCCAGCGCGACAAGCCCGGCCAGCTGGTAGCACCGGTGGTGCATGAGTTGCTCATCATAGATATCGTAAAGCGCCGGCCCGGCGGGAACCTCGATATGGGCCAGTCCACCGGGTTTAAGCATCCGGTGAATCTCGGTGAGGGCGGCTTGGTGATCATCGATGTGCTCCAGCACATTGAGGCTGGTCACACCATCAAGACAGGCGTCGGGCAGGGGGCATTTGCGCAGGTCAAATTGCAGGATGGGGATGTGTGGCATCCGCTGGGCGAGGCCTTCCAAGGGGCCGCGCAGATAATCCGCCCCGATCAAACGGGCGCGGGGTAGGGCCCGCTGGAGATCTTCAAGGACAAAGCCTGACGAGCATCCGGCATCCAGGATGATGGGTGCGTCAACGGCCAGTCGTCGCATGCTGGTTACCGCCAGGCGGCGTGACGCCCGATCAATGGGGTGATCATGCCCGGCCTCAATTTCGTGCAAGGAGGTCAGGGAATCGCTCCAATGGCTGACTTCAGTATCATAAGCCAGCACCCGGCTGGTCTGGTCATCCCAGCTGAAACTGACCCCATTCCACACGGGTTTAGCGCCAGATCCTGGCGGGGGCGGCCAGGCAAAGGAATCAAACGAAGTCATGCGAATGGCTTGCGGTCCGAGCCTTCAAGCCCAACCGCCACGTCCACGATGAACTTGGGACGTGCGCGTACTTCCTCATAGATCCGGCCGATGTATTCACCGAGGATGCCGACACTGATGAGCTGGATGCCGCCAAGGAACGAGACCAGGATCACCAGGGTGGGGTTGCCCCAGAGGATCGTCCAGCCCATCAGCTTGTAGAAAAGATAAATGCCCATGAGCAAAAAGGAAGACCCGGCGATGAGGAACCCGAGCATCGTGCTCAATTGCAGCGCGTAGGTGGAAAAGCAGAAGATGCCATTGAAACCGATCCGCATCGACCCGAGGAAACGGTTGTAGTTGGTCTCCCCGGCAAACCGGGCGGGACGATCGAACGGAATGATGACCTGCTTGAAACCGACGACCGCCACCATGCCGCGCAGAAAGCCGTGCGATTCCTTGAGTTTCAACATCTCGTTGACGACCCGGCGCGACATCAGCCGGAAATCCCCGGTGTTGGGCGGGATCCGCACGTCGGCAATCTTGTTGATGACCTTGTAGCCCACCGCGGAGACCAGTTTCTTGAGCCAGGGCTCGCCGGTGCGGTGGCGGCGCTGGGGCAGCACCACGTCGTACCCTTCGCGCCATTTCGCCACCATCTCTTGCACGAGTTCGGGCGGATCCTGCAGGTCGACATCCATGACAATCACAGCCGCACCGGTCGAGTAGTGCATGCCGGCGAGGGTGGCCATGGGCTGGCCGAAGCGGCGGGAAAACTTCAACAGCTTGATCCGCTGATCCTGGGCCCGTTGTTCCAGGATGATTTCCTCGGTCCGGTCCGGGGAAGGATCGAGGGCGAAGATGATCTCATAGTCCGCGGTCACGGCCTCCAGAATCGGCCGGATGTGGCGCAGGTATTCCGGGATGTTTTTCTCCTCCCGGTATACAGGGACGATGATGGAAAGCTGCATGAATGTTCTGTTTCAGACTGCCCGGCGCCCGGGGCAAGTGAAGGATAATGTAGGAGGGTGCACTGAAAGTGAGAGTGAAAGTGACAGGGGCACCAATACGGGCCAGTCCACCTATGCGGAATCATGCAGACTAATTTTACCACGGATGACACGGATGCGATCTGGATAAAACCAATGCTTCGCCGGCTTGGGCCCTGATCCGTGTCATCCGTGGTTAAACCTGCCTTGGTCGGTACCTCCTCTCACTTTTCCCCTCCCTCTTGGTCAAGGCGCGCGCAGACCGAGTTTCCACAGGAACTCGATGAAGGCGCTGCGGCGCAGGTAGCCCAGCAGGCGGGAATTCCTTTCCAGCTCATGGGGTGGGAACGGCCGGCCATGGGTGCGCTCGCGCAGGAGGGTGATT
>JANMTJ010000303.1:0-20804 GCA_031390295.1 Oleiharenicola sp. | reverse complement strand
TGTCGACCGCGGACTCAACCTTGTCCGGGGTGAGTTGTGACCACCGGATTTTAAACGTCCGGTCGAGAAAGGGATTGTCCATCGGCCGCGTAATGACCGGGCCCGCCGCCGCCCTGTCAAACGAAATGACGCTCACCAGTGCCAGGCCGCGCCCACCGAGAACTGCCGGCGGGCCGCCGGGACCGCCGGGACTTCCTGGTAGTCGCTGTCCCAGGCGTTGTCGATCCGGACCGAGAGTTCCAATCCGTTGATTGTGGCCGGCAGGTAATACAGCCCCAGTGCCGAAAGGAGCGCTTCATTGCCGCCGATGGTGCGCAGGGAATTTCTTTCCTGGATGCGGTATTCATTGTCCAGACGGAGCTCAATGCCGGCACCCGGACGCACGACCACGGCTGCGGTCAGCCGGTGTTTGGCAAAATTGAGCGCATAGAAACTGGCATCAATAGTGGCCGGGCCGTAGTCGGCATCCTTGTTCAGATACGTGTAACCCAGAATGAGGTCGCAGCGGGGGGATTTCATGACGGCGACCAGCTCGATGCCGGCAGTGCCGATGTCCACGGGGTTCGCCGTGCGGGCGGTGACCCCTTTGCGAAAGGTCCAGTCCACCAGCTCGTCATCCCAGCGATGAAAAACTGCGGCCTGCACGGTCCAGGCGTCCTGCTTGAAATCGATGCCGGCCTCCAGGTTACGACTGGTTTCTCGGCCCAGATTGGGATTCCCGCGGAACAAGCCCGCCGCCGCATTTGAGTTGAGCGCCGTGTAGGTCGGCACCTGGGTGCTTTCGGCATATTGCGCATAAAAGCGGGGCCCCGTCGGACGCTGCAGGGAAATCTCCACCACCGGCGAAAGCGCCGAGGCATCGCGGTTGGTGTCATCATGGGTCAAACCCGCCCGCAGGGTGAGTGATCCACTCGCCGTCTCGGCCGTGTATTGGGGGATGAACGCCAGCTTCAGGTAATCGCGACTGTGGAAGCGGCCGAAAGTCAGGGCCGTTGATTGCAGATTGTCGCGCATGTATTGTGCGCTGTAGGCGAAGGCCCAGGAGCCCGACTCCTGGCGGCCGTCGAAAGCCAGGGAGCGGACGTGAGTGGTGTGTTGAAAGGGATTGGAGGCCCCGGGCACGGCCCGATTGAACTCATAGTCATCGTGGTTGCGCCGGTAGTACGCACCCACCTGCCAGTAGTTGCCCGGCGAGGAAGATGCCCGGTGATTGAAGGCATACAGCTCAGTCTTGAGGCTCTCGGTTTCATTGAAGCCAAAGGGCGTGTAGAGGTTTGGCCAGCCGAAGAATTTTTTCTGCCAGCCGGCAAACAGATCGGTCTGGCTGTGTTCATCCAGCAATTGGAGGCGGCCCGAAGCGCGTTCGAAGTGGTGATCGCCATAAGGAACCGAACCATCCGATTCGGAGCGGGCGACATCGATATCCGCCGCCAATGTCCGGCCCGCGGAAGCAGCTGGCAGCACCACGCCCTGATAGAAACTCTGGCGATTGGTCGCATAGTCGCCCAGCGCGACGGCTAGCTCACCCTGCCGCGTAATCGGCCTCCAGCCGTAGGCCACCGTGCCCACGGCGGCATTGAAACTGCCGGCGGCATTATCGGCCCCGGTCAACACCCGGGGTGAAGTCAGCATTGCCGGCGCAATCGGCAACTCAGCCAGGTAGTGCCCCGTTTGCGGATCGTAGACGGAAAAGGCGCCAAACTTGAACCCGGTATTCTCAAAGACCCCGCCACGAATCGCCACGTCGGCCTGCCCTTCCGCCAGGTTGCGTGCCTGAACATCCACGCGTGGCTCGAATTGCAGGCCGGATATCGGCATCGCAAACGTCGCCACAGGAGTCTGGTTGGCCACCTGCTCGGAATACACCGACACGGTGGGCAACACGTGGATTTCCTGGGCGGCCAGTGAGCCAAGAAGCGAAAGACCCGCGACCAAACCGCAACAGAGCGCACGGGGAGTAAAGCTGGAGTTCAACATTGGGTTAAAACAGTATTACAGGTTGCTTAACCTGAAAGGGAAAAAGAAAGCCGCGGGATTGCGGCTTTGTCATATGTTGTTGGCTATAGCGGATTACTCCCCGTCGTTGCCAATGGCTTCAACCGGGCAGCCCTCAAGGGCCTCCATACAAAGCGCCGCATCTTCATCAGTGGTGGGCTGATTGTGGACAAAAGAGTAGCCACCCTCCTCATGACGCTTGAAAAAGGCGGGAGCGGTCTCCCGGCAAAGATCGCAGTCAATGCACTGCTGATCGACGTAAAATTTGCCCGCTGCGTTGTCCTTCCATTTTTCTGCTTTGTTAGCCATGAGACGTGTCAATCAAGAGGGATTTTATACCCTGTCAAGAGGATGCATGGCCAAGCTACTGGGACCGGCGAGGCAGTTCGATGGGCTTGTGTTAACGGACGGTGAGCATACCGTGCCAATAGATGTCTTCCGATCGGGATTATATGCGCCACGACTACCCCCACCGGTCCACCACGGCATTGGTCTGGCTCGTGGCCACCATCGTTGCCGCATTCGTGCTGCAGCTGATCCTCTTGTCCCCCTGGTTCGGATCCGGCGCGGCCTTGATCAGTCAATTGGTGCTCACGATTCCCGGCCTGCAGCACTGGCATTTATGGACCCTGCTGACCCACAGTTTGCTGCACAGCACAAGCTATCCTTTCCACATCCTTTTCACCATCCTCGGCCTCGTCTTCGTGGGCCGGGAGCTGGAGCCGGTGCTGGGGGCCAAGCGGTTTCTGTGGGTATATTCGGCTGCGATCCTGCTCGGGGGCCTCGGTTGGACCGCCGTGCACTGGGGGCATGACGGGGGTCACATGGGGGCAGTCGCGGGCGTATTCGCACTCCTGGTGGTTCTGGCCGGCATTCACCCCCACTTGGAGATGAATCTGTTGTTCTTTCCCGTCAGTATCCGGATCAGGCAGATCGTGCTTATCATCCTTGGCGTGGAAATACTTGGGTTGGTATTTTATGAGCTGATCGGAGCCGGTGCCCCGCTCGGCCTCACTCCCTCGGCCCACTTGGGCGGCATGTTGGCCGGCTGGCTCTACATGCGCTTCTTCCATGCCAGCCAGGGCTGGGACCGCGCCGCCGGTTTTTCGCTGCCCCACTGGCTGCGGTTTGGTTCTGGTAAGCGTCCATCCCCCACTCCCGTCCTCGGGCATCGCCGGCCCTCTGCCAGTCTTCGCGCCGATGTCGACCGGATCCTCGACAAGATCAACAGCCAGGGCTTTGGCTCCCTGAGCAACGAGGAAAAGCGCACGCTTGACGATGCGAAGGATTTGCTCAGCAAACACTAGCCCGCAGCCCCATCCCGCCGGGCGACCGATTGTCACTATTTGCGAAACAATTATGCCGATTTAGACTCCAACTACTCTTCGTCAGTTATACCCATCCACGTGAAATCCCCCCTCCGCCTCCTTTTCGGTTCCGCCGCACTTTTCCTTGGTCTGTCCAGTGCCGCCCTCGCGGTCCCGGATCGCGAACTCAAGACGACGCCGGTCATGCGGCTCGAGACCCGTTATCTCGTCCAGATGCTGGAGCATTTTCACTACAGCAAGGACGCCGTCACGACGGCGGACTATCCCCAGCTCATCACGGCCTACATGCAGGAACTGGATCCCCAGCGGCTGTTTTTCACGCTGGGTGACGAGCAATCATTTCGCCGGCAATACGGCCCGCGCATCGAGACCGACCTGACCTACCTGGGCAACATCGATACGGCCTTCGACATCTACAAGGTCTATGAGCAGCGCGTACAATCACGCAGCTCCTGGATCTTTACGGAACTCCCGAAGGAATTCGATTTCACCACGCAGGAATCCTACGCCCCTGATCGCAGCAAAAGCGCTTTTCCCGTCGCCGCGGATGAAGCCGACGACTTGTGGCGCAAACGCCTGAAGTTCGAGATGCTCCACGACCTGCTGGCCAAGAAAACCCCGGAGGAGGCCAAGACCACCCTTCGCAAGCGCTACGAGCGCATGCTGAAAAACCTGGGCGACATTGAACCGCGGGACATCCAGGAGATGTACCTCACCAGCCTCACCCGGATGTATGACCCGCACTCGGATTTCCTGTCCTCGGACTCCCTGCAGGATTTCAGCATCCAGATGAAACTCTCCCTTGTCGGCATCGGCGCCGTGCTGGGCCTGGAGGAAGATGTTTGCATCGTGCGCGAGGTCAAAGCCGGCACCCCGGCGGATCTGAGCGGCCAGATTCATGAGAAGGACAAGATCGTGGCGGTCCAGCAGGAGGGCGGCGAAGTCATCGACATCATCGGCATGAAACTGCGCCGGATCGTGGACCTGATCCGGGGCGAAAAGGGCACCAAGGTCACCCTGACCATTTTGCCCCACAATGCCGTGGATGCCACCCAGACCAAGCAGGTCCATATCACCCGCGATGTGGTCAAACTGGATGAATCACGGGCCACGGCGGTCACCTACGACCTCCCGGTGGGATCGGACGGCCAGACGGTGCCGGTGGGGGTCATCGAGCTGCGCTCCTTCTACGATGGGTCACCCGAGAACACGGCACCCGAGGACGTGCGCAACACCGCCTCCCAGGACATCGCCGAGCTGATTGGTAAACTCAAGGCCCAGGGCATCAAGGCCCTGGTCATTGATCTGCGCCGCAACGGCGGCGGCCTGCTTTCCGAAGCGGTCAACCTCACCGGCCTCTTCATCAAGGAAGGACCGGTCGTGCAGGAGCGCGACTATCAGGGACAGGTCTCCGTGGACAGCGACACCAACTCCGCAGTCGCGTACGATGGCCCGCTCGCGGTCCTGACGTCGCGCTTCAGCGCATCCGCCTCCGAGATCTTCGCCGGGGCCCTGCAGAATTACGGCCGGGCTGTCATCATCGGTGACAGCTCCACGCACGGCAAGGGCACCGTGCAGGCCGTGCTGGAAATGAAGAATTACATCCCGCGCATGAGCCAGGAGCTCACCAACACCGGCGCCGCCAAGCTCACGGTGAGAAAATTCTATCTCCCCAATGGCGCCTCCACCCAAAACAAGGGTGTCATCCCGGACATCACGCTCCCCTCGATCGATGATTTCATTCCGAACATCGGGGAATCCAGCCTGCCCCACGCCCTCATGTGGGACGAGATCAAGCCGACCCGCTTCACCGGCAAGGCACTCGACCAGACCTTTGTGCAGCCCTTGCTGCAAGCGAGCCTCGCGCGCCAGGACTCCCTGGAAGAATTTGCCTACCTCAAGAAAAACATCGACTGGTTCAGGGAGCGGCAGGAGCAAAAGACTGTCTCCTTGAATTACGATCAGCGCCTCAACCTCAAGCAGGCCGACGAGGCTTTCCAGAAAACCCTCAACGCAGAACGCGAGCGGCTGGCCCAGACCAACTACGTCTCGCGCGAGGTGAAACTCGACTCCGTCCTCAAGGCGGAGGCCGTCAGCCCCAAAACCGAGAAAAAACCGGTCCCAGCCATCAGCGAGGGTGACACCGATGAGCCCGACCCCGAGACCCAAAGTAAATTTGACGTTCACCTCCGGGAGACGCTCCGGGTGGTCGCCGACGCCCTGCGCCTCAATGAAAATCCGCTGGCCTGGGTCGAAGGTCAGGCCCCGGTTGCCACCACCACCAGCCTACACAAAGGCTAGAAGGTAGCGTTCACGCCCTGTCAGGTCGCGCAGGGATTCAGTCCGCCCGTAGCCCAACTCGGCGGCCAGGGGCTGCAGTTGGCTGTGCTGCGCGATGCCGGTCTCGCAGGCCAGCAATCCCCCCGGGGTCAGATGCGGGTGTGCTTCCCTGAGGATTTGCCTCAAGTCCGCCGCGCCGTCCGGGCCCGCCGACAAAGCCGCGAGCGGCTCGAAGTCCTTCACCTCGGGCTGGGCCTCACCCACCTCCGCATCCGAGAGATACGGCGGATTCGCGACGATCAACTGGTAGCGCGCTTCCGCGGGCACCGCAGTGAACCAATCGGAGTTGATAAACGTCACGCGTGAGGTCAGGCCCAGTGCCTCGGCATTTTCACGCGCCAGCGCCAGGGCGTCCGTGCTCTGGTCGACCGCCGTGACCGTGGCGGACGGATACTTGGTCGCCAGCGCCAGGGCTATCGCCCCGCTTCCCGTGCCGAGGTCCAGAATCGCTGCTGGCGGCGTGGTGACCCGGCCCAGCACCTGCTCGATCAGGTACTCCGTTTCGGGCCGGGGAATCAGCGCGCGGCGGTCCGCCTTCAGCTTGAGGCCTGAAAAATCAGTTTCCCCGATGATGTATTGCAACGGCTCGCGGTTGCCGCGCCGCTTCACCAGCGGCCGGATTTTCTCGAGCTCAGGCTCGGTCAGGGGTCGCTCGAACTGCAGGTAGAGCTGCATGCGTTTCAAGCCCAGGGCGTGGCCGATCAGCAATTCGGCGTTCAGCCGGGCCCCCTCGACCCCGCGTTTCTCCAGAAACTCGGTCGTGCGCTTGATGATCTCGAGGACGGTCAGCATGGGTTCATTCGTCCTCGGTGGCCGCGCTGGCCCGCTCCGGCAGCGGACCACCGGTCAACAGGGCCAGTTTTTCCTCAAAGTCCGCCCGTTGCAGCGCCGTGATGATCGGGTCAATGTTGCCCTCCATGACCGTCGGCAGATTGTACAGGGTCAGGCCGATCCGATGGTCGGTCATGCGATTCTGCGGGAAATTGTAGGTGCGGATGCGTTCGCTGCGCCCGCCGGTGCCAATCTGGGTGCGGCGCTGGGCGGCATACTTGGCCTGCTCCTCGTCCTCCTTGAGCTTGAGCAGGCGGGAACGCAGCACGGCCATGGCGCGGGCCTTGTTCTTGATCTGGGAGCGGTCGTCGGCGCAATAAACCATCAGGCCGCTCGGCTTGTGCACGATGCGCACGGCGGAGTCGGTTGTGTTGACGCCCTGCCCGCCCGGGCCGCTGGCCCGCATCACGCTGATGTCGAGGTCCTGCGGATCAATCTGCACATCCACCTCCTCGGCCTCGGGCAGCACGGCGACCGTGATCGTGGAGGTGTGAATGCGGCCGTTGGCCTCGGTGACGGGAATCCGCTGCACCCGGTGCACGCCGCTCTCGTATTTGAGCTGCTTGTAGACCTGCTGGCCCGTGATCAGGAAGATGATTTCCTTGAGGCCGCCGCGATCGGAGGCGCTGGAACTCATGGGCTGGATCTTCCAGCCGCGCCCCTCGGCGTATTTCGCGTAGGCCCGGTAGAGTTCGGCGGCAAACAGGCTGGCCTCGTCGCCCCCGGTGCCGGCGCGGATTTCAAACACCGTGTTGCGCGAATCGGACGGTTCGGGCGGGATCATCGCCAGGAGGATGGACTGCCGGAGCGCCTCGCGTTGCTGCGTGAGCTCCGGAATTTCCTGCTGCGCCAGGGCGCGCAGCTCGGCGTCGGCCCGCGGGTCCTTGATCAGCTTGGTGTGCTCCGCCAGATCGTGGCCCATGCGCTCAAAGACCCGGTAATTATCCGTCAGCTGCCGCAGGCCCTGCTGCTCGCGGGTGATATCCGCCGCCTTGCGGGGATTGGTGTAGAAGGACGGGTCCGCCATCTGCGCGTCGAGCTCGTCGAGGCGGCGGCGGAAAGTGGTGATGTCGGGAAGTTGATCCATGCAGGGGAAGTGAGCGGGGAAATTGTGAATTGCTTAAGCCGCAGGCGGCGGCTTTATCAACGGCCAAGCTGAACGGCGCACCCGCCGTCTAATAGAAAATATCCGCGATGGCCTCTACGCTCTTCACTCAGAACATCATCGCCTGCGTCTGGGATTTTGACAAGACTTTGATCCCGGCCTACATGCAGGCCCCGCTTTTTCGTCGCTACGGCATCGACGAGGGCAACTTCTGGGCCGAGACCAACGCCCTCGCGGAAAACTACCGCAAGCGCGGCTACAACATCTCGCCCGAGATCAGCTACCTCAACCATCTCCTCACCTATGTGCTCAGCGGCAAGATGGCCGGACTGAACAACAAGATCCTCCGCGAGTGCGGGCAGGAAATCGGCCTCTACCCCGGCCTGCCCGGGTTCTTCGCCTCTTCCCGCGCCTGGGTGAAAGCCAAGCCCGAATACGCCAAGCACGAAATCCAGCTCGAACATTACGTCGTGAGCACGGGCCTCGCCGAGATGATCCGGGGCAGTGCGCTGGCGCCGCACCTCGACGCCATCTGGGCCTGCGAATTCATCGAGAACCCCCTCCGGCCCGGTTTCCTCAAGCAGAACGAGATGCCCCTGGAGGCCGCGGCCGAGATCGCCCAGATCGGCATGATGATCGACAACACGACCAAGACGCGGGCCATCTTTGAGATCAACAAGGGCACGAACCGCAATCCCGCCATCGACGTCAACGCCAAGGTCACGCCCGAGGACCGCCGCATTCCGCTCCAGAACATGATCTACATCGCCGACGGTCCGAGCGATGTGCCGAGCTTCTCCGTCGTCAAGAAGGGCGGCGGCAAGACCTACGCCGTCTATAATCCCGCCGTCCGGGCCGAGTTCGAGCAGAACGACCGCCTGCGCCAGAACGGCCGCATCGACCACTACGGTCCGGCCGACTATACCGAGAGCAGCGCCACGACCCACTGGCTCCATCTGCAAATCGAGAAGATGTGCGACCGCATCGTCACCGACCGTGAGGCCGCCATGGCGACGCGCATGTCGCGGCCACCCCGGCACCTCAACTCCTCGCCCGAGGAAGAGGCCGTGCGCAAGGCCGGCAAGCCGCCCAAGCAGACTTCCTTCCTCGAGTAAATCACCCGCCCCGACAAAAACGCCGCCCAACAAGGCGGCGTTGCTTTTCTCCTAGTAGGTCAGGCCCGGCAGGATATTGAACCGGGGCGTCAGGGTCGCCGTGGTGGTGACGACAAAGAGCGCCGGCACCGTGCTGGGCGCAGGTTCGCGATCGGTGTAGACCACCGGATCCGGTGCCGGAGGCGGCAGCACGATCTCAAAACGCGGGGCGTCAGGCAGCACCGCAAAGTGCACCATCCCGATGACCGGCCGCTTGATCTCAACGGCGGGGACGGCCGCGACGGTGGCGCGGGGGGCGTTGCGTTTGAAAGTATGCACCAGGTTGGTGACCCGCTGGGCGTAATCGTAACTGACGCTGGGCGCACGCCCGTTCAGGACGTTGTCCACGCCGGAGTTCCAAGCCATGGCGATATTGAAGGGACTGGCGTCGATCCCGGCTTGCCCGAGGGTTCGCTTGATCCACTCGTAGTGCTGGATGGCTACCGCATCAGCCGTCTCGCGCTGGTTCGCCAGCTGGAAGGACTTCTTGGTGTGCATCCGCCAGGTGGCCGCCCGGAACTGGTAGGGCCCAAGTTCGCCAAAGCGGCCCATTCTGGTGTGATTGGTCGGGTTCTCCACCCAGTTGATCGCGCGCAAAGTCTCCCAACGGTCGTCGGCCCCGGCTTTGAGGGCAAAGCAGAGAACGGAGACCAAGAGGAGGATCTGTGTAAGGTGTCTTTTCATGTCGCAGGTGGCCGGGACAAAGGCTATCCATGCGACCCCGACAAGCAGGAATTTCTCCTGTAAAAAGACCTTCGCGACGCCCTGACACTCTTTTGACCAATTCGTTGCCGGCGCTCGTAAAAATCCGCCCTTTTACGCGTCTTTCTTGCCCAAAAATCTTTAGTGTTTTCGGGACTTTTCCTGGCCGGAATCCTCGATCAGACGCGCCACCAAGGCCGTCCAGCCGGTCTGGTGGCTCGCTCCCAGACCCTGACCGGTTTCCCCGTGGAAGTATTCGTGGAACAGCACCATGCCGTGAAGTCTCTCTTTTTCGCCCACCAGGGACCCGCCACCATGGCAGGCCCGGCTGCCGTCACCTGCCGGCACGAACAATTTTACCAATCGGCGCGACAACTCCTGTGCCGCCTCCTTCAAGGTGATCTGGTGGCCGCTCCCGGTCGGAAACTCCACCAGCAGGCTGTCCCCGTAGAAGTGGTGGTAGCTCTCCAGCGCCTCGATCAGCAGGAAGTTCGTCGGGAACCACACCGGGCCGCGCCAGTTGGAATTGCCGCCAAACAACCCCGAGTCGGATTCGCCCGGCACATAGCCCACCTGATAATCCTGCCCGCCCGCTTGCAGCACGAATGGCTTGTCCTGATAGGCCTTCGACAAAGACCGCACGCCATAGGGCGACAGGAATTCCTTCTCATCGAACACATACTTGAGCATCCGGGCCAACCGCTCCCGTGAGGGGATGGCCAGCAACCGCCGCCCCTTGGCCGACTTGCCCCGCGACATATAAGATATCTGCGACGACAGGTCCTTGCGGTTCTCTAGGAACCACCGTGTGCGCTTCGCGAAGCCCGGCAGCTTGTCCAGCCGCTCGTCCTCGATGGTTTCCACCGCAAACAACGGGATGATGCCCACCATCGACCGCAGCCGAAGAGGGAACGACTGCCCGTCCAGCTTCAACTGGTCGTAGTAGAAGCCGTCCTCCTCGTGCCACAGCCCGGTGCCGCCGAGGTTGTTCATCGCGTCGGCGATCGCCACGAAGTGCTCGAAGAACTTCGACGCGATGTCCTCGTAGGCCGGGTCACCCTCCGCCAGCTCCAGCGCCATCGCGAGCATCGTGCTGCAGTAAAACGCCATCCACGCCGTGCCATCCGCCTGTTCCAGGCTTCCGCCGGTGGGCAGCGGCTTCGAGCGGTCGAAGACCCCGATGTTGTCGAGCCCGAGAAAGCCGCCGGAGAACAGGTGCTTGCCGCCCGGATCCTTGCGGTTCACCCACCAGGTGAAGTTCACCAGCAGCTTCTGGAACACCCGCGCCAGGAACAGCCGGTCACGGCCGCCACGCGGTCCCGTCATCTTGTAGACTCTCCAGCACGCCCAGGCATGCACCGGCGGGTTCACATCGGAGAAATTCCACTCGTAGGCCGGGATCTGGCCGTTCGGGTGCATGTACCATTCGCGCAGGAACAGATTCAGCTGCTCCTTGGCGAATTGCGGATCAAGTCGGGCAAACGGGATCATGTGGAACGCCGTGTCCCACGCCGCAAACCACGGATACTCCCATTTGTCCGGCATCGAGATGATGTCGCGGTTGAAAAGATGCGGCCAGTCGCTGTTGCGTCCGCTCCGCCGCGCGCCCGGGGGCGAGGGTTGTGCCGGATCTCCTTCCAGCCAGTCGGCCACGACGAAATGATAAAACTGCTTCGACCACAGCAATCCGGCGAAGGCCTGCCGGGCCACGTTGCGCTCTTCGTCGCTCACGCACGAGGGCAGCACGGCCGCGTAGAATTCCTCCGCTTCCTTCCGTCTCAGCTCCATGGCCTGCGCGAAGGACTCACCAAAAGCCTTCTTGGGTGCCTCGGCGTCGTCATAGAGCCGCAACCGCATGACCCGGGTCTCGCCCGGCGCCAGGGTCAGCACCCGGTGCGCGGCGGTCTTGGTGCCGGTGCGCCTGGCATTCACCGCCTCGGTGCGACCGTGCACCACAAAGTCGTCGATGGCATCCTTCACATGCGGGCCGGCGTTCTCCGCGCCGAAGAGCCGCTGCACGTTGGTGTCGTTCTCCGTGAAGAGCAGCGGCGTGGCGCGGCCGCCCTCCGCTTCGATTTCCCAGAAATACCTTCCCAGCGTGGGATGGTGCGCCATCACCTGTCCCGGTGCGGCCTGCTGCAGCCGGGGCTTGGTTTCGGCAGCGCCGTGTTTCACTCCCCACGACCAGGTGTTGCGGAACCACAGCGTCGGCAGGAGGTGCAGGGTCGCCGGCTCCGGCCCGCAGTTCCTCGCCGAGATCTCGATCAGCAGGTCGTTGGGCCCGGCCTTGGCGTATTCCACCGTAACGGCAAAATACCGGTTCTCCGCAAAGATACCCGTGTCCTCCAGTTCGAATTCGGGCCGGTCGCGCCCGCGCCGCGCATTCTCCTCCCGCAACCGGGCGTAGGGAAACTCCGCCTGCGGGTAGTGATAAACCGCCCGCATGTGGCTGTGGGTCGGGGTGCTGGCCGTGTAGAAATAGGCCTCCTTCACGTCTTCCCCGTGGTTGCCCTCGGGCCCGGAAAGGCCGAAGAGCCGTTCCTTCAGGCGCGGGTCGCGGCCGTTCCAGAGCGCAAGGGCGAAGCACAGCCGGCACTCGCGATCGGTCAGGCCCAGCAGGCCGTCCTCGCCCCAGCGGTAGGCCCGGCTCTGCGCCTGCTCAAAGGGAAAATACTTCCACGCATCGCTGTCCGCCGAGTAATCCTCGCGCACCGTGCCCCACTGCCGCTCCGCCAGGTAGGGACCCCACCGCTTCCAGTTCTTGCCGCGACCCGCATCTTCGGCCAGCCGGAGATGCTCGGGGGTCGCTGGGGCGGGCTTGCTCACCCCCTCACCCTACGGTGCATCCTGCGCCGGGCACAGCATATTTCCACCTGGAACGGCGGAATTCTTACAACAAGGCTTCCAGGTTCTTCCGGCCGGTCTTGCTCACCACCACGATGACGTGGTCGGCGTCGGTCCACGAGGCAATCGCCGCCGTGCCCTTCTCCACAATGGCCGGCGTGGTGCCCGGCGCGAGACCGGGAAAGTCAGTCGCTTTGGCGATGTAGCAGTGGAACCACTGGCCGTTGCGATTGAAACAGACCTCGAGCACGGCGCGGTCGCGGTAATTGATGTTGCGGCAGCCCGTGTCGTGCAACGTTGAGAAATTCAATGGCAGCTTCTGCCCCAGCCTGGTCGTTGGCTGGCTCAGCATCAGTTGCAGCGCCTGGGTAGCGTCACCATTACCGCCGTGACCATGCGTGGCGCTCAGCCGGGAGTCGGCCAGGGCAAAGTCGTCGAAGGCCGCCGCCTGTTTCGGCCACAGGGCCACGCCCGCCGCGAGGATCACTGCGACGCTCGCCGCCAGCCCCATCCACGCCGGCTGGTTCCACCAGAAGCGGCGCGAGACGCCGGCGGCGGTCACCCGGCCACCGGCCAGGATCGCGGCGCGCAGATCCGCGGGGGGGACCGCTTGCGCAAGCTTGACGCTGATCGCCGCATCAAAGGCCTGCTGCCGGGCGAACCACTCGCCGAGCGTCGGGTCATTTTTGGCCTGCTCAAGGGCGGCGCCGAACGTCGCGTCGCCGGCGTCGGCCCCATTGGGCCGGTAGCCCTGCAGGATGAATTTTGCCTCTGCGTTGTTCATGAGAGTTGCCTCGTTGTCTGGGTTTGGAAAGGGACCACCTTGCTCCGGGTGCCCGCTTCCTTGCGGGCCACGGCCGTGCGCAACTGCGCCTTGCCGCGCGACAGCCGCGACATGACCGTGCCGATCGGCGCCTCGATCAGCTCGGCGATTTCCTTGTAGGATAGATCCTGCAGGTAGAACAGCGTCAGTGGCACGCGGTAGACCTCGTCCACCTCCTGCAACGCCTCGACCACGAGGCCCGCATCCATCCCCGTGACCACGTCCACTTCGGGCGCCGGCGGATCGGATTCAACCGGCCCAAGGTCCTCCAATGCCGTCACCCGCTCGGCCCGGCGTCGACCGCGCAGAAATTCCCGGTAAAGTGTCGTGAACAACCATGACTTGGCCTTCCCTGCCTCGCGCAAGGCGTGCCCCTGTTTCGCCCAGATGAAAAAGGTCTGCTGGGTCAGGTCGCCCGCGTCCGACGGGTTTTTCGTCAAGCTCAGGGCAAAACGGAACAGCGGTGTGTAATGCGCGTCCACCAACTGCGTGAATATCTCGCTGGTCATGTATTAATAGGAGATACCAGCCGCGGGCTTATTCCAAGTAAAGCCCGGGCCCGCGCCATCGATGCGCGCTGCGGCATAAGGCAATAATCGCTTGCCCGATTCGCCATCGCCACTACCTCATCAAGCCGACACGCTTGGTGTTAGGGCCATAGTTGTCAGCGGGACAATCCATTCTCCCCAAATCCCTCAACCCGCAGCCCCAGATTTCTGTTATTTCACCGCTCCCCATGCAACCCAAACAGTCCTGGATCAATGCCGGCTGGCTGATCACCGCCGTCCTGACGGTCGGTGCGGTGGCCTTGGTCGTTAACAGCAGCCGGGCGCAGCGGACCGCGGACGAACTGGTGGTGCGCACGCTCCAGGTCGAACGCAGCCTGCATCACTTGCAAGGGGCGATGTCCGCGATCAACAGCGCCGTGCGGGGTTACCTCATCTCACGGAACGAGGCCTGGTTGAGCTCGGTGGATGAGCTCACAGACACGGCCAACAGCGAGCTGGTCACGGTGCGCCGTCTCACCGCCGACAATCCCGGCCACCAGGAGCCGTTGACCCAGCTCGTGACTGCGGTGGAGCAGAATCTCGGGTGGTGCGATACCATGGTGCGCACCGCCCATGAAAAAAACTTCGCCGAGGCCCAGCGCCAGGTACCGGACAGCCGTACGTCGCTCACCACCATGCGCCGGCTGGTCGGTGAGATGCTGGGCAGTGAGGAAGCCACGCTCGAATCACGCCGGCGGGAGGCGGCGCGGCTGGCCGTGCTTTCCCTGCAGGTGGAACTGGTCCTGATCCTCGCCGTCGTCGCGCAATTGGCCGCCAGCGCCTGGCTCGTGCGCGGTCGAGTGGCGGCGCTGGCCCGGGAGCAGGAGTTGCTGCATCGGACGAATGACTACACCAGCTCCATCGTTGCGACGATGCGCGAGCCCGTCGTCGTGCTCGACTCCGAGTTGCGCGTGCGCATGGCCAACCGCGCGTTCTACGAGACTTTTCGTGCTTCACCTTCGCTCACGGAGGGGCGGCTGGTGACTGAGTTGAACGGCGGACCGTGGAGCATCCCGGGGCTCATGAATTTCCTGCAACAGACGGTCGAGCTCCACACCGAGTTCAATGATTTCCGCGTGCAAATCGACATCCCCGGCCAAGGCCGGCAGGACTTCGTGCTCAACGTGCGCAATGTCCGCCAACCCGGTCGCGAGCATGAGGAGCTGATCGTGCTGGCGATGCAGCCGGATGTGCCAGGGAAAAGCCCCGGTCCGGGTTCGGGTATCTGACGCCCTTCGCTGCTCCAACGGCCACGACCAGGGGGTCTGCCTTGGGCCGAGCGGACCTGGCGTGGTTGATGGTCACCCGCCCGCCAGCATCCGCACCCGGCGGTGTTTCTGGGGGAACTGCAGCGTCACGACCGTGCCCACGCCCTCCTTGCTCTCGATGCCGACGTGCCCACCGTGGTCGCGCAGGATGCGCTGCACGATCATCAACCCGAGGCCGTGGCCGCTGACCTTGGTCGTGTGGTAGGGCTGGAAGAGCTTGGCCAGGTCCTCCGCCTTGATGCCACTGCCGGTGTCGGCCACGGCCACATATACCGACTCGTCGTCGGTACGGACTTTGACGCTCAGGCGCCCGCCCGGGGGCATGGCCTCCATGGCGTTCTTGATGAGGTTGAAAAAGACCTGCTTCAACTGGTCGCGATCGGCCATGATCACCGGCGTGCCGGCCGGCAGTTCGCCGTCCACCGTGATGCCCCGGTCCTCCAGTTCCTGCTGCTGGAAACTGATCACCTCGCCCATCACCTCGGGCAGGTGGACCTCGGTCAGGTTGGGCGGGCGCGGCCGGATGGCCTCGAGGAAATTCTTGATGATCCCGTCGAGGCGCGTGACCTCGTCGCGACAGACCTTGATCGAGTCCTCCAGCGAGCGGGTCTCCTTGGAGGCCTTCAGCTTCATCAGTTTCCGGTCGATGAGCTGCAGGTGGATCGTGAGCGAGTTGAGGGGGTTGCCCAGCTCGTGCGCCACGCCCGCAGCCAGCAGCAGGATGGAGGAAATCTTCTCGTTCTCGATCAGCTCGGCGGTGGATTTTTTCTCGGCCGTGATGTCGGACAGGATGATGGCCTGCCGCCGGGCCGCGCCCGGAAAGTCGCCGAACGGCACCATGTAAAGCCGCACCACGCGCCGCAGCGGGTAGGCCAGCTCGAATTCCCGCGTGACGACCGGGGTGTCCGCCGATCCTGTCTCCAGCGAGTCCCGCAGTCCCGGCACCAAACGCCACAGCGTCTCGCCCGCCGCGGGATCCTTGAGGCCGATCAGTCCGGCCGCCGCCTCGTTGGCATATTCGATGACGCCCGCGGCATCGATCACGAGCACACCCTCCTGCAGGGTGTTGAAGACCGCCTCCAGCACCGCCCGCTCACGGACGAGCCGTTGCACGAGGTTGTGCAGGTTGGCCTCGTCGAGCTGGTCAAGCCGGCCGAGGACCTTGTCGAGCGAGCTGTGTTTTTTTCCGGCCATCAAGGAGAGAGGGAAATCCGCCCGGGGCGGCGGTTCAACCAAACAATGTCATCTGGCCCTCGAGGTCGCGCGGCTGGGCGAAGAGCTTGCGCAGGAAGCTGTCGCGGTGCACGGGACTGCGGCCGTGCTTCAGGATCGCCTCGCGGTGCTCCTCGGTGCCGTAGCCCTTGTGCTGCGCGAAGCCGTAGGCGGGATACTGCTGGTCCAGATCGTCCATCATCCGGTCCCGCGTCACCTTGGCGATGATCGAGGCCATGGCGATGCACAGGGAGCGGGCGTCGCCGCTGACCACGCCCTGGTGCGGATACGGGAAATGCCGCAGCGGGAGGCCGTCGATGAGGATGCGGCACGACACGGTCGGCTGGAACGAGGCCTTCTCGGCCTCACTGGCGAAGAGGTCGGGCTCCACCTTGAACTCGAAGGCCGTGGGTGGATATATCCCGCCCAGAGCGCGGCGCATCGCGAGCTTGGTGGCCCCGAGGATGTTGACGGTCTCGATCTCCGCCACGCTGGCGGTGCCGAAATTGGCGTGGATCTGCCCCTGCCCGACCAGTTCCTCAAACTCGGCCCACAAGGTCGCGCGTTCCGTGGCGGTCAATTGCTTGGAGTCATTGACCCGGCCGGATTTGCTGACGGCCCAGCGCCCCTCCAGAAATTCCTGCGAGACAAGCACGGCCGCGGCCACGACCGGGCCGGCCAGTGCGCCCCGCCCCGCCTCGTCCACGCCAATCAAGCCGCTGGTGTCCTGAATCTGCTTCAGGTCAAACCCACGGAGCTGGCGGCGTTTGGGCATGGCTAGCTCAGCGCTTCCATTCGGTTTTTTCCTTCGGCACGGGCAGCGGCAACTCGTCGAGCTTGCCGGCCTCGGACACCACCTCGTAGCAGGTGCGGAAATGCAGTTTGGCGAAGTCACGCAGGGCCCGCGCGCCGAGCTGCTGGATGAGCCGGGCCGCCTGCGCCTTGGCCTGTGCGCCGGCGCCCTTCTGGAGCTTGTCGCCGAATTGCCGGGACAGGGCGGCCATGCAGCGAACAAACTCCGCCCGCGCCACGATCGAGGCCGCCGCGACCACGGGGTCCTCCTCGGCCTTGGTGCGCATCGCGAGATCGAACCGTTGCACGCCCTTCTTCTTCAGCTCGCGCTGGACCAGCGGTTCCTTGGAAAACTGGTCGAGCAGGCCGCGCGGCACCCACTTCTTCTTCAGTGCTTCCTGCAGTGCCGTGGCGTGCTGCCACGCGAGCAGCCGGTTGAGGCTGGCATACGGCTTGGCCATCACCTCGTTGTATTTCGTCATGCCGTAGTAGCAGGTCTCCACCACCACGCCGGGTGTGTTGCGGATGAGTTCGTCGAGCTTGAGAATCTGCGTGTCGACGACCGTCTTGCTGTCCCGCACGCCGGCCTTGAGCCAGCTGCGCACGGCGTCGCCGTCGGCCACCACCGTCGCGGCCACGACCGGACCGAACAGGTCGCCCTTGCCGCTCTCGTCGAGGCCGGCGTGCGGCTCATACCAGTCGGGGTGCAGCACCTCGTCGTAACCCAGCTTGGGCGCGCCGGTGACCTCCGCCTCGATGACGTTCTGGACGAATTCCTCGGTGTCCTTGCCCGCCACGACGACCTTGCCGCTGGTGTAGGCGGTCACGTTGACCTTGGGCCCCTTGAAAGCGAACCGCGCATAGGGCACTTCCACCTCTGCCCAATGCTTGGCCAGGGTCGCGGCGCGCAGCTTCTCCATCTGGGCGTCGTCGAGCTTGATCGTGTAGCTGGTGATCGCCTTTGGCTTTTCCTCGTCGGCGTCGTCGGACCGTTTGGGCATGGGCTTAGATGGCCACAAATTCGCCAAAAACACACCAAAAAGTAAGCCGGATACTGGATTCTTCGGTGCGCTCGGAATGACTGGAGCGGAAGTGGTATATTCAACCTGTCATTCTGATCGCTGCGAAGTCTAGCCAGCAGGCTGGTTCGACATCCATGCCTTGAATTTTAGTGTCTCTTCGTGACTTTTTGTGGCTAATCCAGACCGCACCGTGGCCAATTCCAAAAATCTCGTTTCCCGCCGCCCCGCCTTCCAGCAGGCGCTCCACGCCTGGTACCGTGTAAACCATCGGAAGCTACCTTGGCGCGATAACCCCTCGCTCTACAAGACGGTCGTCTCGGAATTCATGCTCCAGCAGACGCAGGTCGTCACTGTTCTACCCTACTTCGACCGCTGGCTGCGCGAACTGCCCGACTTCACCGCCCTCGCCGCTGCCACCGAAGCCAAGGTCATGAAACTCTGGGAAGGCCTCGGCTACTATTCCCGGGCCCGGAACCTCCACCAGCTGGCACAGACTTACATCGCAATGCCCTCCCCGCCGCGCACTCCTGCCGAGTGGCGCGAGCTGCCTGGCATCGGCCCCTACACCGCCGCCGCCATCACCAGCATCTCCTTTGACGAACCCGCGGCCGTCGTGGATGGCAATGTCGTCCGCATCCTCGCCCGCCTGACGGGCGAAGGCCGCCAGTTCCGCGACGGCACCGAGGCAGTGAAGCACTTCACCCCGCTGGCTGGCGCTCTCCTCGTCGGCGCCCATCCCGGCACGCACAACCAAGCGATGATGGAGCTCGGCGCGATCGTGTGCGTGCGGCAGAATCCGATGTGCCTCGTCTGCCCGGTGGCGGAGTTTTGCACCGCCCGGCGCTCCGGCGAGCCCGGGAAGCTCCCGCGCCTGAAACCCAAAGTCACCGAGCAAATGTTCGTAATACGATCATTCTGCCGTGATCGTGGACGCCTGCTCCTCCGCCGCGGTCATGCCAAGGCGAAACGTCTCGCCGGGCTGTACGAATTGCCCGAGGCCTCCGACCTTGGGATAAAGCCGGCGGCCAAGAACCTGCTGCTCGTCAAGCGCCGCGCGATCACGCGTTATCAAATCACCGAGGCGATCCATCATGCGAAGCTCACCCCCAAGTTGCGGCATCTGATCGCCCGATCCGATTCACTGGCTTGGGTGCCATTGAAACAGCTGGACCGCATCACGCTCTCAGGTCCGCACCGGCGGTGGATTCAGGAACTGCGCCTTTTGGACACCCGCTGACGCGATTTTGATGCTGCCGCAGCGCAAGGTGTTAATACTCATGGTCAACTGACGCGGGGAGAAGCGCAACTCGTGCGTGGGCTTCGCCAAAAACTGCCGAGTGGCCCCGTACGGTTTCAGGCATGATAGATGGGTCGCAATCCACCTCACGGCGGAGGGCGGCGCCGACATTCCCACGCATGTCCACCCTAACCGATCAATTATCAAAATACGCCTGGTCGCTGATCAAACGCGTTTCCCCGCCCAAGCGATCCGCGAACGAACGCGTGGGGGATTTTCGCGAGATCTACGGCGAGTTCGATGAGGCGACGGTGCGGGCGCAGGCCGCTCGTTGCATCCAGTGTCCCGAGGCGCTTTGCATGACCGGCTGCCCGCTGGCGAACCGCATCCCGGAATGGATGGCGCTCACGACCCAGGGCCAGTTTCTCGAGGCGGCCGCCCTGTCGCGGACGACCAGCAACCTGCCGGAGATATGCTCGCGTGTCTGTCCGCAGGAAAAGCTCTGCGAAGGCGCCTGCATCCTCAACGCCCGCAGCGATCCGGTTGCCATCGGCGGAATCGAGCGGTTCATCAACGAGTACGCCTTCAGTCATGGCGGGGTCGAGGTCGTGCAGGCCCCGGCCAACGGCCGGAAGGTCGCCGTCATCGGCTCCGGGCCCGGCGGACTGGCCTGCGCCGACGAACTGGCCAAGCTTGGCTATGGTGTCACGATTTTCGAGTCGCAGCTCGTGCCCGGCGGTCTGCTGGTCAACGGCATCCCGGCTTTCAAGCTTGAGAAGCGCATCGTCGAGCGGCGCATCGAGATGCTGGCGCGGCACGGCGTGGAGTTCCGCCTCGGCGTGCGCGTGGGCTGGGACGTGTCGCTTGCCGGCCTGCGCGACAAGTTCGACGCCATTTTCCTCGGCGTCGGCGCCCAGAAACCGAAGCCGCTCGACCTTCCCGGCGCGGACCTGAAGGGCATCTACGAGGCGTTGCCGTTCCTTACCCAGAAGAACGTCGATTCCCCGCTGGTCGGCGGCGAGCCGATCGAGGTGCAGGGCCGGCGCGTGGCCGTGCTCGGCGGCGGCGACACGGCGATGGACTGCCTGCGCACGGCGTTGCGCAGCGGTGCCCGCGAGGCGGTGTGCCTCTACCGCCGCGACCTGGCCAACATGCCGGGCAGCCGCAAGGAATATGCCAATGCGCTCGAGGAAGGGGCGCAGTTCCAGTTTCTCACCAACCCCGTCGCACTGATCGGCGACGCCGCGGGCCAGGTCATCGCCGTGCGCTGCGTGCGCATGGAACTCGGGGCGCCCGATGCCTCCGGCCGCCGTTCGCCGAAACCGGTGCCGGGCTCGGAGTTCGAGCTGCCGGTCGATCTCGTCCTGGGGGCCTACGGCTTTGATCCGGTGCCCTTCCCTACCGGCAGCGACCTGGCCCAGGTCGCCACCGACAAATGGGGCGGCTTCCGCATCGATGGCAACCAGATGACCAGCATCCCGGGCGTGTTTGCCGGCGGCGATTCCGTGCGCGGACCCAGCCTGGTCGTGCACGCCGTGCGCGACGCGCGCGAGGCGGCGCTGGGCATCCACGCCTACCTGAGCAAGACGGGATCCCGCGGACT
>JANMTJ010000284.1:0-2654 GCA_031390295.1 Oleiharenicola sp. | reverse complement strand
CTCGAGGTTGTAGAGGCGGCGGCGCTCTTTCACCAACACGCGGCCGGCCTCGGCGCTCCAGAACGGCTCGCTGTGCGCCACCTTCAGCAAGTGCGCCCCGAGACTAAGCATCCACTGGGGGTCAATCCGGGCGCAAGTGCGGGCAAAGAGCCGGCTCGTCTCCATGATCTCCGCCGCCATGAGCCATTTCGCGACCTTGGCCTTGGGCGCCGGCTCCTTTCTGGGCGACGGGGTTTTCCGTTCCGTTTTTTCAAACAGCGCCGAGCCCGGGAACACGTTCACCCGCCGGTCGTGCGCGGCATGGTAATCCCCCTCGTCGGTGCGCGTCGCCACGTTGCCCAGCAGTCCCGCCAGGATCGAGCGGTGGATCGAGGCGTAGGCGGGGGTGCCGAGGGCCAGTTTCACCTCCTGCCCCGGCTTCACGCCGTCGTAGATCGAGGTCCGCTTGAAGCCGTCGCGTTCCCGCAGCGTGTCCTCGAGCTGGGCGTAGACGTCGCGCCACTCACGCATCCGCATGAAGGACAGGAAGTGCGCCGTGCAAAACTTCCGCAGCTTGCCGAGTGTCATGGCCTCGAACTCGTCGTGATAGGTTTCCCAGACGGAGAGCAGGGTCAGGAAATCCGAATCGGGGTGCGTGAAGCGCCGGTGCGCGTTGTCGGCCTTCTGCTGCTGGTCGAGGGGACGCTCCCGCGGATCCTGAATGCTGAGCGCGGCGGCGATGATCAGCACCTCGCGCAACGCCTTCTCGTTCCGCGCCTGCAGGATCATCCGGCCCACGGTCGGATCCACCGGCAGATGCGCCAGTTCGCGGCCGAGGTCGGTCAGCACACCCGCGTCGATGGCCCCCAGCTCGTGGAGCAGCGCATAGCCCGCGCGAATGCCCTTGGCCGGCGGAGCGTTCAGGAACGGAAACTCCTCGATGTCGCCCAGCCCGAAGGCCTTCATCCGCAAAATGACATCCGCCAGGTTGCTGCGCTGGATCTCCGGCTGGGTGTAGCGCGGCCGCTCGTTGAAATCCTGCTCGGCGTACAGGCGGATGCAGACACCATCGCTGACGCGCCCGCAACGGCCCTTGCGCTGGTCGGCGCTGCTCTGCGAAACCGGCTCCACCGGGAGACGGCGCGTGCGGCTCTGCGGGGTGTAGCGGCTGAAACGCGCCAGCCCGGTGTCGATGACGAACCGGATGCCGGGAATGGTCAGCGAGGTTTCGGCAATGTTGGTCGCAAGGACGATCTTGCGCGACTGCGTCGGCGCGAACACCCGCTGCTGCTCGGCATTGGTCAGCCGGCCGAACAACGGCACAATTTCCAGCCGGCCGAGCCGGCGTCCCTCCAACAGGTCCCGCGCCTCGCGGATGTCCCGCTCGGTCGGGAGGAAGACCAGCACGTCGCCCTGCGAGCTCTCCAGCAGCACCCGCTCGACGGCCTCCACCGCCGCGTCGATGTAGGTGATGTCGTCGCGGCCGGATTTCTGGTAGGGCGCGGACTCCGTTCCGCGCCGTTCACCTTCGGCGGCGAAGGGACTCGCCGCCCTACCCATCTCATCCAAGGGCGCATATATCACCTCCACCGGATAAACCCGGCCCGACACTTCGATGATCGGCGCCCCGTCGAAGGCCTTGGAAAAGGCCTCGGTGTCGATCGTCGCCGAGGTGATGACGATCTTCAGCTCGGGTCGCCGCAGACGCAGCCGGCGCAGGTGGCCGAGAATGAAATCGATGTTGAGGGAGCGCTCGTGCGCCTCGTCCACGATGATCGTGTCGTAGTCGCGCAGCTCCGGGTCGGCCTGCAGCTCGGCCAGCAGCATCCCGTCCGTCATGAACTTGATCGCCGTGTCGCCCGAGGTCTGGTCGGCGAAGCGGATCTTGCAGCCCACCTCGCGGCCAAAGGTCACGTTCAGTTCCTCCGCCACGCGCCGGGCCACCGACGTCGCGGCCACGCGCCGGGGCTGGGTGCAGGCAATGCGGCCCAGCTCGCCGCGTCCGGCCACGAGGCACATTTTTGGGATCTGCGTGGTTTTGCCCGAGCCCGTCTCTCCGGCCAGAATCAGCACCTGGTGGTCCCGGATGGCCGCAATGATCTCGTCCGCCCGCGCGCTGATGGGCAGCTCGGGCGGATACTCGATCCGGTAGGGCCAGGGTTTCTTGGAGCGTTTGGTCACTGGAGGGCGGGCATTCTGAGCGAACCCCCACCCCAAGGGGCGAGTTTTTAACGCCGCCGGCGCAAAATAGCTGTGCCGCCCCGGCCCAACCGCCCGCCCCTCTACCGCAGCTGGAAGACCAGGGTGGGATCGACCGGGTAACGCCCGAAACGCTCGCCATACAGGGCGAGGCCGCCGGGCAGCGCCTCATCGACTTCCAGCCGCAGCACGATCTCCTTCGCCTGCGCGGCCGCGGCCACCGCCGCCGGGGGGAGCGTGACCTGGACAAGATAACCGTAGGAGCCGGCTTCGCGCAGCTTTTTGTCGCGGAGCTGGGCCAGCCACGACAACACGCCGCGATGATCCGCCGGGTCGTCGGCCAGCGACACCATGCCCGCAACGACCCCGTTGGCACGGATCGTGACGGCACTGGGGAAAACGACCGTATCGGTCATGGGATAAGAGTTTGGGTTGGCGCTCGGGTCGTGCGTGCCCTTCCCGCGCATGAAATCGCC
>JANMTJ010000258.1:0-2487 GCA_031390295.1 Oleiharenicola sp. | reverse complement strand
TGAAGGCCGCGGACATTGACCTGCTGATCGTCGCCACCTGCACGCCCGACCTGCCCCTGCCTTCCACCGCTTGCATCGTGCAGCACAAGCTCGGCATACCCGCCCACGCGACCTGCTTCGACATCGCGGCCGCCTGCTCCGGCTTCCTTTATGCCTTGGAGATCGCCTACGGGCAGTTGCAGACCAACCGCTACAAGCGCGCCCTGATCATCGGCTCCGAGAAACTGTCCTCGATCACCGATTGGACCGACCGCACCACCTGCGTGCTCTTCGGGGACGCCGCCGGCGCCGCCGTGTTGAACAAGGTGCCCCAGCCCGGCATCGGCATTCTTGGCACCGACCTGGGCGCCGACGGCGAGTTCGTCGACAACCTCTACATTCCCGCCGGCGGCAGCCGCACCCCGGCCACGGCCGAAACGGTGGCCAAGCGCGACCATTGCATCCGCATGAAAGGCCGCGAGGTCTTCAAGAGCGCCGTGCGGGTCATGGAGACCGTCGCCCGGGAAATGATGGAACAACACAAGCTCACTCCTGACCAAATCAGCCTAGTGATCCCCCATCAGGCCAACATCCGCATTATCGAGGCCCTGGCCGGCAACCTCAAGATGCCGCTGGAGAAGTTCTTCATCAACCTCGACCGCTACGGCAACACCTCCTCCGCCACGATCCCGCTGGCCTTGGACGAGGCGCGCCGCTCCGGACGGATCAAACCCGGCGATCTGACGCTGCTGGTGGCCTTTGGCGCTGGCTTGACCTACGGGGCCACTCTTGTTCGATGGTAATCCACCGTTCCATGCATCGCTCTTCCCTCCCAATATTTCTCGCAGCCCTCGCGGTGCTGCTGCTTGTCCCCGCCCGGCTGGCCGCCGACCTTGTCTGGACGCCCGAGGGGGGCTGGAAGGTCCAGGGTGGCGCGCTCGCCGCCTTTACCGGCGAAGAGGGTCGCAGTGCCCTTGAGGCGATGAACAAGGCCCGCACCGCCGAGGAAGCCGACCGGCAGGGCACCGCCCTCAAGCAATACGGGATCGTCATCAAGAAATACCCCAACTCCGTCTATGCCGCCGAGGCGCTTTACCGCACCGGGTTGATCCAGCAGAAGCGCCGGCAATACCACAAGGCGTTCGGGACTTACCAGGCGATGGTGAGCCGCTACCCCAATTCGGAAAAATTCAACCAGGTGATCGGCGAGCAATATCGCATCGCTTCCGACCTGTCGGAAGGCAAGCGCGTGATGATCTTCAGCTGGCTGCCCGGTTTCAAGAACCGGGACCGGGCCATCGGCTATTTTGAGACCATCGTGCAGACGGCGCCCTACAGCGATTACGCCCCCCTCGCCCTGATGAATGCCGCCCGCGGCTACAAGCGGATGTCCGAGACCGAGGCCGCAATCGATGCCTTGGATCGCATGATCAACACCTATCCGCGCAACGTCCTGACCCCCGACGCCTACCTGAAAATCGCCGAGACGCACGCTTCCCTCGTGGATGGTCCCGCCTACGACCAAAACTCAACCAAGGAAGCCATCACTTATTACGAGGATTACATGATCCTGTTCCCGGGCGACTCCGGCATGGCGGCCGCCGAGCAAGGGTTGGCCCGCATGAAGAGCGTCCTGGCCAGCAGCAAGCTCACCATGGCGGATTACTACTTCAAGTACCGCCGGAACTACAAGGCCGCAAAAGTCTTCTACAATGAGGCGATCACGGTTTACCCCGATTCGCCCGTGGCCACTGAAGCCCGGGAAAAGCTCGTGACCGTGGAGGCCAAGCTTGAGGAGATGGCCAAGAACGCACCGAGCCAGCCCGCCACGCCCAAGCAGGTCCAGCCCAAGAAAGCCAAGCGCTTCTGGATTTTTTAAGGGAGGGGAAAATTCCCATCTCCTGTCATTCTGAACTTAGTGAAGAATCCATCAGGATGATGATCGGGCTGAGAACGTAACGTGAATACCACTGGATCCTTCGCTTCGCTCAGGATGACACGTTTGGGTGCTTTGTCCTCCGTCCTCTGTCTTCTGGCCTCTGTCCTCTGCTTCACCGGTTGCGCCAGCTACCGGCTCGGAACTGGCTCTGCCGCGAAATTCACGACGCTCTATATCGCTCCGATCACCAGCGAGGCACTCATCCCCCAGGCGCAGGTGCTGTTGACCACCCAGCTCCGCGAAGCCTTCATCCGCGACGGCCGCATCACGTTGGTCAACTCCGCCGAGGCCGCTGATGCTGTGCTCAACATCACCCTCGCCAGCTACAGCCGGACGGTGGCAGTCTCCCGCCCCGATGACACCGGTCTGGCCCGGCGCTTCGACGTTAGGCTTCAGGCCCGGGCAACCCTGCTCGATAACCGCACCAAGCAGCCCTATTTCTCGCAACGCCCGCTCGAGGCCACGCGGGGTGTCTTTACCGACAGCGGCCTTGTGCCTTCCGAATATCAGGCGCTTCCCCTGCTGGCCGAGTTGATCGCTGGCGAAGCCGTCCACGCGGTGTTGGACAC
>JANMTJ010000133.1:0-16865 GCA_031390295.1 Oleiharenicola sp. | reverse complement strand
GCCGGATTGATGGCGTGGAATGGCCCGGCGGCAAGCACCGGCCCTACCGATTGATTCCGGTTGGATCACGCGATCGTGATGGCGGGGAGGGTTTCGGCGGTGCGGAGCGTGACGTCCACCTTTTGGCCGCGGTGGGTGCCGGTGACGCGCCAGGCGGCGCCCTCGCGCGCCACCGTCAGCGTGCCGTGTGTGCCGCCCGTAGGCTGGGCTGTGGCCACGGTCAGCAGGGTGTGCTCGATCGCGGCGGCTGACTCGACCTCGGCGAACTCGTGGTGGCCGTGGTCCGGCGTGAGGTCGAACTTGCCCCGGCGCACGGTGACGCCCCCGGACGCGTGGACCTGCGCCTGAAGATTGGCCGCGGGCCGCTCGATGCGGAAGGTGGTGCCGTCCATGGTGAGCTTCGCCTTGAGATCGTCGCCATACACCTGGAAGCGCGCCTGCACCGGCAGGGGCGTGGTCTTGAGCTGCACGCGATCGAGCAGGAGAAGCACATCGGGTTTGAGGTAAACGAGGGTGCGGTCGACGCGGGCGACATCGGGGGTGACAAGTTCGTAGGCCTCGGTGGCGTCGCTGGTGACGGTCATCCAGCCCGGGCCGGTCCGGTAGGCGGTGACGCGGGACATGGCCCAGGAGGCGTTGGTGCCCTCGCTGCCGTTGTGGTATTGGTGGCCCTCGCCGTTGATGAGGACGGCAGTGTGCGCCTTGGTGAGGCGCAGCACCCAGTGCGGCTGGGTATAGGGATAGGCGGCCTTGAACGGATCGTGGAAGAGGCGCTCACCGTAGGCGGCGAAGACCACGCTGTTGCGGTCGGCGTGCTCGTGGTTGGCGGGACCACCGCTGCGAAAACCGACGACGCAGGCGCGCTCGTCCCAGCCCGTGCGCGAGACGACGAGGTCGAGGGTGTTGCGCGAGTCGAGCATCTCGGGCGGGGGCGGCGCAGAGGGCGCCTCCGGCTCATACCAGACGAGGCCGTATTGGTAGAGCGGCTCGCCGGCGTTGGCGGCGGTGTATTGCGCGAGGGGATCCTTGAAGCGGGTGGAGACCCAGCCGGCCACGGCGTTGTCACCAAAGGTGCTGACGTCGCCAAAATTCACGCAGTCACCGGGCTTGCCGGCGGTCGGCATGGACATGGACAGGGCGTAGCGGACCGTGCCCGGATAGTTGATGAGCTGGCGATCATCGATGCCGAGCCGGCGGTGGAGCACCTCGGCGAGCATCGCGAGATGGAGCGCGGTGTAACCCCAATAGCTGACGCCCTCGTCGTAGGCGCCATCGTTGCCGAACATCGTGGCGAAGGCGCGGGCGCTCGTGCGGGACATCTCGAGCCACTTGGCGGCCGCGGGGTGGCGGCCGTGGAGCAGGGTGGCGGCGATGCCGAGGGCGGCGGTGGGAATGACCTTGAGGTTGGTGGTGTTGATGATCAGCGGCCAGCGGCGGAAATCGACGGTCTTGTAGGGATAGTTGTCCTCGGGATCGAAGCTCCAGCCGCGCACGCGGTCGGGGTAGCGCAGGCCGTAGAGCGTGGTGTAGCAGGCGGGTGCGCCCTTTTCGGCGATGTTGCGCTCGACCTCCGCGACCTCGGCGGGGGTGAGCTGGCCGGCGAGCCAGTCGAGGGCGAAGGCCGCGGCGATGGTCGCCTCGGGCGCGCGCTGGAGGCCAATGACGATTTTGCCGCCCTCGAGGAAATAGTCCCACTTTGGGTAATCGAGCAGCTTCCGGAGCGCGAGCTTGGCGACAGCCAGGTGGTCGGTGCGGTTTTGGATCGCGTAGACGAACGCGCTGCGCTCGAGGATCTGCCGCACACGGAGCATGTGCGCGACGTGGTTGTCGAACTTGACGTCGTTCTCGAGGAATTTCTGGTCCGCGGCGAGGTCGGCGTCGGCCAGGGTGGCCCAGAGTTTTTTGAAGCGCGGCAGCTGGGTGTTGGCGCGGATGCGCGGGAGGTCGGTGAGGTCGAACAGCAACGGGCGGTGACTGCCGGCCGGAATTTCGGCCGGCGCTTTCATTTCGCTGGCGGACAGATCGAGCCGCGCAAAGGGCAGGCTGGCGGCGAGGACGGCGGAGCGCTTGAGAAACGTGCGGCGGGTGGGATGATTCATGGGGTTGTTGAGGTGGGAGGCTGGGGGCGGAGAACAGAAGGCAGAGGACAGAGAACGGGTGGATTTGTGGGAGCGGGACTAGCAGGCCCGTGGGTTGCCCCTCACACACCCCGCCCTACCGGGCACCCCTCTCAAGAGGGGATTCAAGGCATAGGCAGGCGTGGATTGGGTCCACTCTCGAGAGGGGTGGCGCGTAGCGCCGGGGTGTGTGGATCGGGGAGAAAGAATCATGTCACTTGTAGCCCTTGAAGTGTTTCGGGTCTTCGGGGTCCTGGTAACGGGTGGTGTAGGTCTGCTTGCTCGCGGCGAGCTTGAGGAAGACGTCGAGCGGGACAACCTCGACGGGGCCGTCGAGTTGTTTGACGACCTCAACGAGGCTGTTGACGTCGTTGGACTCGCGGACGTGGACGAGGAGGAAGTAGGGGCGGGTGGAATTGAGGGCGATGAGCTCGTTCAGGTCGGCGGCGACCTCGGCGCGCGGGCGGCGCGGGTCGATGTAGTAGTCGTAGGAAAGCATCGGGCGCGTGTCGCGCAGGTCGCGGGTGCGGGCCGGGCCGTAACCGTTGATGAAGCCGATGACGTTCGGGAAGGCGGCGTAGTAGCGGTCGACGGTCTCCTTGGTCAGGTCGGCGTTGCCCACGTTTCCGTCGGCGGCGGAGTTGTCCATGATCTCCATGACGTGCTCGTCGAGGATGGCCATCATGTCGCTGGCCTCCTGCATCAGCAGCGGGAAGCGGTCCGCCGGGATGTGGTTGGGATACATGTAGCCCGGGCCGGAGAGGCCGCCGATGAAGTAGTCGTTGGTCGTGGCACTCCCGTGGAAATACTCGAGCGCGGCGGGGGAGAACTTCGTCCAGTTCATCGTGACCTGCCAGGCGAACGGCAGCTTGCCGCGGCCGGGCTTGGTCCACACGCCGATGCCGATGCTGTCGGACTGCACGAAGGCGAGATAGACCTTGGCCTCCGCGGTGAGCTTGGCGTCGCGGGCGACGCGGTTGGTGTTGGTGAACTTGAAGCCCGGAGTGAAGCCGAACTGGCAGTTGAAGCTGAGGTTGGGGAGATTGTGCAGGCCCTCCATCTTGAGGCCGTAGCCGGAGAGCAGCGTCGTCCACTGCTCCTCGGTGTCCTTGGCGTAGGAATGCCAGCCGAACACGATGGCGCCGGGTTTCAGCTCGGAGAGCAGTTTCTGCGCGAGGGCGAGTTCCTCGGGGTGCCGGAGGGGATTGGCGGAGAGGTCGTGGAAGAACATTTTCTGGCGGACGCCCCAGTCGGCCACGGCGGGCTGGCGCACGGCGCCGGCGTGGCCGCCCATCAGCATGATGCTGTCATGGGTGCAGCGCGCCCAGTAGCGGGTGACGGCGTCGGCATAGATCTGCGCATCGGTCTGGCCGGTATAGCGGCCGCGGAGGTCGTCGGTTTGCCTGAGGCCGTGTGCCTGGACGAGCGGAATCTGCCCGGCCGTGACGACAAGCGCGTCCTCGAGGCCGGCAATGGTGAAGGCGACGTTCATCGTCGCGCTGACAGCCGGATCCCACACGACGTAGCCCTTGGCGTGGCGGGCGAAACGGCTGAGCGCCTCCTCGGCGGTCTTGACCTCGGTGAACTTCACCCCGTGCTTTCTCTGGTAGAAGTCGAAGAGGGGCCCGGTTATCTCCCACTGGAAATCGGGCGGGTGGACCACATAGAGTTGTGGCGCAGTACGGTTGGCCAGGCCCTGCAGGCTGACGAGCAGGGCCTTTTCGGGCAGACCGCCGGCGACCTTCCAGTCGCCGTCCCAGCGCATGAAGAAGGCTGACCGTGCGGTGTCGGCGGCGGAAAGCGTCGCGGTAAGAGCCAGGGTGAGGAGGAGAATGAGGCGGCGCATGGCTTACTTGGTTTCAGGCACCCGGGTGAAACGATAGACGAGCGGCTGCGGGCGGGTGTTGTGCAGTTCGACGAGCACGAGGGAATTGCCGCTCTCGATGAGCCGGTATTCGCAGTAGAGGCGCATGGTCGCCTGGCCCTGGGAAATCTCGATGGGCGTGTCGGCCTCGACGCGGAGCGTGCGGCCGGCGTCAAGCCACGCGGCGCGGACGGGGGTCACGCCGCCCTTGGCCGGGTAGAGCGCCATGTGGCGCTGCTCGATGCGGAAGAAGGCCGGCACATCGGACGGCGCCGCGGTGTCGACCGTGTTGGTGGCGCTGTGCTTGGTGGTGCGCCACTGCATATCGTGGCGCAGGCTGACGCGGGAACCGTCGGTGGAGATGACGAGATCCCACGCGGTCCAGCCGTCGAGGGCGGTGCTGCGCGCAGGATCAAGGCGCCAGCGGCCGTCGAGCGGTGAGGCGGCGAGGGCGGCCGAGGCGAACAGGAGGAGGAGGACGAGCGGGCGGATCAGGCGCATGGCGGTAGCTGCAGGGCGGAAGATCATGGCTTAGGGGTTGAGGTTCACCGGGTCGTTGGGCTGCTGGTAGTTGGTGCGGTAGGTCTTGGCGACGGCGGCGAGCTTGAGGAAAACGTCGAGCGGCACGACCTCCACGGGTTCGCTCAGCCGGTCGATGATGTTGGCCACCTTCTCGATGGTGTTGCGCTCGCGGACGTGCATGAGGAGGAAGTAGGGTCGCGCCGGGTTGAGCTGGATGAGCTCCTCGAGGTCGGCGGCGGCCTCATCCTCGGGCCGGTCGAGGGACAGGTAGTAGTCGTAGCTGAGGAAGGGCTTGCCGTCGCGCAGGTCGAAGGTGCGGGCGCTGCCGTAGCCGTTGATGAAGCCGAGGACATCGGGGTATTCCCGATAGTAGCGGTCGACGAGTTCCTTGGGCAGGTCGGTGTTGCCGACGTGGCGGTTGCCCTCGGAATAGTCCATGATCTCGAGCACGCGCAGGTCGAGCTGCGCCATGAGCCGGCGGCCGATGGCGGCCAGGGAGGGGAATTTGTCGGCCGGGATGGACTTGGGATACAGGTAGCCCGGGCCGGAGAGGCCGCCGATGAAGTAATCGTTGGGCGACTTGTCCTCGTAGAAGAACTGCAGCGCGGGCGGATTCATCCACGTCCAGTTCATGAGCACCTGCCAGGTGTAGGGGATCCGGCCGCGGCCGGGCTTGGTCCAGGTGCCGATGCCCATGGAGTCGGTGGCGACCGCGCAAAGGTAGACCTTGGGCTCCACCTTCAGGGTGGTGGCGGGCGTGACGTGGTGGTTGTTGGTGAACTTGAAGTCCGGCGTGAGCGGGATCTGCGAGGTGAACGAGACGTTGGGGAGGTTGTGCAGGCCCTCCATCATGAGCCCGTAGTTGCCGACCAGCGTGGTGTGCTGGCCCTCGGTGTCCTTGGCGTAGGAATGCCAGCCGAGGACGATGCTGGCGGGGTTCTGCCCGCTGAGGATCTTCTTCAGCAGGGTGATCTCCTCGGCATGCTTCGGGTTGGCGGAGAGGTCGGTGAAAAAGGCGCGCTGCTGGATGCCAAAGTCAGCGATGCCCGGCTGCATCATGGCGCCGGCCTCGCCGCCCATCACCACGTAGTAGTCGCGGGAGCACCGGACCCAGTAGTGGTCGTAGGCCCACTGGTAGATGACGTGGTCGGGCTGGCCGGTGAATTTGCCGCGCAGATCGACGAGAGGCTTGAGCCCATGCGCCGCGGCCAGGGTGAGCTGGTCCTCGTTGACCACGACAAGGTCCTCGATACCGGCGATGGTGAAGGCGACGATCAGGGAGGAGCGGACGCCCTTGTCCCATACGACGACACCCTTGGCGTGGGAGGCGAAGCGGGCGAGCGCGGCATCGGCATCGTCGAGGCCGAGGCGGTCGAATTTCACCTCGTGACGTTTTTCCAGGAAGCCGATGAGCGGGTGGACGATCTCCCACAGCCAGGTTTTGGGGTATTCGAGATAGACGCGCGGGGCGGTGCGGTTGGCCAGGCCCTGGAGTGAAATGAGCAGGGCGTGGACGGGCACGTCGCCGTTCATCAGCCAGTTTTCCGAGAGGGGGATGAGGGTGGCGCTGGCCGGGGCCCGGACAGCCTTGATGGTGCCGGCGGGCTGGGCGAAGGCGAGGGTGGCGCCAACGCAGGTCAGAAGCACGGCGAGAGAACGGGAAAGGGTGGGCGCGGTCATGGGCGGAGGTTACTTCGCGCGGTTGAAGACGTAGACGACGGGCCGGTTGCGGGTGCTGCGGAGCTCGGTGAGGGTGAGCGCGGCGCCGTTGGCGGAGACCTTGTAATCGCTGAGGATATTGACCGCGCGGTCACCCTGCGACGCGGAGAGGACGAGGTCGGTGGAGAGGCGGAGAATGCGGCCACCATCGAGCCATTCGGCGCGGACGCGCTTGGTCTTGTCGCCGCCGATATAGGCGCCGAGGTGGCGGTTGTCGGGCCACATGGTGACGGGAACGGCGTTGTCCGAACGGGACGTGTCGATGGTCATCGAGTCAGCAAATCCGCGGCGCCCCGCCCCGAGCTGGCGCTGAATGGTCACGCGGTTACCTTCAATGTTGACCGCGAGGGTGTAGTCCTGCCAAGGGCTAAGCTCCGTGCTGCGGGTTGGATCGAACCGCCAAGTGCCGGCCAGCGGTGAGGCGGCGGCGAGGGCCGGAGCGACCAAGAGGCAGCAGAGAAGGGGAAGGAGGAGGCGGAACATGGGGAGAAGGAGAGTCGGAAAGAAAAGGGCGGAGGCAGGTAGCCTCCGCCCTTGGAAGAATCCCTATGGATTGAGTGATTAGAACTTCATGCCGAGGGTGAACATATATGACCGGGGATCGGCCAGATTGAAGTTACCCTCCATGTATTCCTTATCGAGCAGGTTGCTGACGTTGAGCGTGCCGGACATCTTGTAGCCGAGCACTTCAAACGGGTAGCTGAGCACCGTGTCGAACACCACGTAGTCGCCGGCGGCGAGACCGCCGCGCGCCGTCCACATGTTCACATTGTTCTGGATGTTGATCTCGCTCGAGTAGCGCATGCCGAGGCCGACACTGAAGCCACGCCCGTGTTCACCGATGAAGTTACGGTCAAACGTGTACTTGTTGAACAAGTTGAACCGGAACTCCGGGGCGTTCACCAAGCGGCTGCTGAACGAGATTTCGTTTTGGATCCGCTGGGCGGTGGTGGAGGTGGGCGTGAGGGCCAGGCTGGGATCAGACAGGAGCTCGGAGCGCCACATCCAGGAACCCGAAACGACGGCCTGGTAGTTGCGCTGCGGGGTCCAGATGACCTCGAACTCGGCGCCTTCATTCTCTTCCTCGGCGGAGGCGGAATACCAGCGCACCACGCGGGATCCGCCCTGTGCGCCACCGGGGAGCGTGTTGAGGGGCTCCTCAAACTGGCGGAGGGTATCATCCAACACGCGGTTCTGCCGGGTGACGCGGAAGACCGACGCGGTGCCGACGATCTTATTGTCATTGAGCGCGACCTTGACGCCGAATTCGAGGTTCTTACCCGTCTCGTTCGTCACTTCGGTGAGACCGCCCTGGGAGATGAGCCGGGCGTTTTCGGCCGCGGGATCCTTGCCTTGGAGGATGGCGCGGGCGGACACCAGGTTGGGATCATAATCGCCACCCAGGTAGGTGACGCCGCTGGGGAGGAAGGTCTGCGAGTAGCTCGCGTAGAGGCTGACGTTTTTGATCACCTCAAACGAGACGCCGGCCATCTTGGAGCTGCCCTTGGTGACGCGAGGCCGCGAGAAGATGGAACTCAGGCCGTAGGTCACCCACGAGGAACTCGGGAGGTTTTCCAAGGCATAGTCATCCACAATGAACCACGGGGGGTTGGCGGCCACGAGCTGACCCGGGGAGGTCGTCTTTTCCTCGCGATAGCCGAGGAAGGTGGTCAGGCGGTTGTCGAGAGCGGTGCCCTGCCAGTTGACATACCACTCCTTGCGCTCGGGGCGGCTATGATCGACGAGACCGCGCGATACTTCCGTGATCCGGCGGATGTCCGGGGAAATGTGGACGCCCGGATCATATTCGGAGAAGATCTGAATCGGCGATATGATCTTACTGTTGCGGTCGCGGATGTATTGCTGCTGCACGCCCCAGCCCGCGATGGGATGACGAAAGGCGGCCGGGATGGGGGAGACGTAACCCTCGTCGGGCTTGTCGTACGCGCCGGGCAGATAGCCGTAATTGGGGAACAGATTGGCGTGATTATTGGAACCGTAGAAGGAATTATACGTTTCGCCGAACAACCCGCCGAGCAGGACCTTGTGCTCCATCTTGGCGAAGTTGGCCTTCATGACCGCGTCGAGCTGATGGTAGTAGGCGTCGATCTGGTAGCCCTGCATCGCGACGCCGCTTGTGTTGAACCGGGTGCCGTCGGCATAGGGATTGGCGCTCGAGAAGATGCGGTCAAACCGCGACTGCACCGAGGTGTAGGAGTGGCGGAGATCCAGCCAGTCGGTCGCCTTGAAGTCGGTGACGACCGAGAAGGTGGAATTGTCATCCTTCGTAAAGGTGCCCACGCCGTAATAGTTGAACTTTTCATCCTGGACCAGGTTGCCCGCCCGATCGGTGATGTAGGCGCCCCGCGCGATCGACGTCCAGAGCGGGAGGTATTGGTCGCCCGCCGCGTTGCGCTTGTCGGCGATCCACTGGCCAACGTTGTTGAAGATGCGCGCCTGGTAGGCGGTGGACGAGAGTCCGGTGAGGGTCAGCAGGTTGGCCGGGGGGGCCTTGTAGTCGGCGAGCCACTGCTGGGGCCAGATGTACGAGCTGTCATCCTGGTTGCGGAGGCGGTGCAGCACCTCGCCCTCGATGGCGATCTTGAGCCGGCCGCTCTTGAGCGGAATCACGGTTAGGCCGGCGTTGACGGAGTAACCGTCCTGGAATTCATAGCGCTGATTGCCGATGCCATGGTCCCACGCACCGACCACGCGCATGGCGGCCTTGTCGGAGAACACCTGATTGGTGTCGAGGGTGACGCGCTCGCCGCCGATGCGGTCATCATAGCCGCTGTAGGAGTAGGTGAGCGCCGTCGGGATCTTGGCGAAAGACGGCTGCTTGGTGACGTAGTTGATCACGCCGCCGGGGAAGGCATTGCCGAAGAAGACGGCCGCCGGGCCCTTGATGACCTCCACGCGCTCGACGTTGTCGAGGGTGTAGGCATTGTAGCGGAGCAGGCCGTTGCGGAGGCGCGAGTTGATCGGAAAGCCGCGCAAGGTCATGATGCCGGATGGCGTGAAGCCCGTGGCAGGCTGGATGATGCCCATTTTGCCATCACCCGCGGAGGAGCTCTGGTAGCGGAGCACGTCCTGGATGTCCTTCATATTCGTGTCCTTGATGAAGTCCTCGGATATGACGGAGATGTTGAGCGGCACTTTTTGGATCTCGGTGCCGATCTTGGTGGCTGTGGCCGAGTTCGTCTTGAGGTAGCCGTAGTCCTTGTCGCTCTTCACCTCGAAGGGCGAAAGGACCAGGACGTCCTTGTCGACCGGCTCGGCGGCCATGGAGGTCGGCCCGGCGGCGGCAGGCGAGCCCGTGGTGGGCGCGGGGGCGGAAGGAGCAGCGGGCTGGGCCTGGCCTTCCAAGGCGGCAAGACGTTTGCGCAGCGTTGCGTTCTCTTCTTGTAGTCGGCGGAGGGCGTCCGAGTCAGCCGTCTGTCCGGAGACAGAGGCGACTGTCAGCATTGCCGCCAGACCGATCGCCAGGGTCTTTCTGGCGCGGTCGAGGTGGATACGTGGGGTTGGTTTCATGCTTTTGGGGTTTGTAGTTTCCGGTAGCGAACGCGGGTGACCGAGTTCCATAGGAGTGGTTGGATGGGCAAAAAGGGGCTAGATGGCGGCGCGGACCGTGGCGGCGGGGGTTAGCAGACGGGGGGAAACCTTGATGCCGATCCGGCCCGTCACGTCGGGGTTCTCGATGCGCCACAGCAGGTGATCGATGACCTTGCGCACCAGGACGGGCAGGTTGATGTCAATGACCGCCGGGGAATGATCGAGGTTGTGGTAGATCATCGGGTTGTAGTTCCCGAGAATGGTCTCGACGTCATGGCCGGGGCGCTTCCCGGCCTCGCGCAGGGCGCGAAAGAAGGCGCCGCAGAAATGGTCCACCGGGATGTAGAGCCCCGTCGCCTTCGGGGTGCACTCCAGCAGGCGGCGGGCAAGACTATCGCTTTCGCCATGCAACGGGGTGATTTCAAGGTAGCTGACGCCGGGATTGGACTGGCCGAACACCGTGTGCACGATCAGGCCCAGTTCCGCCGCCCGTTGGATGAAGGCGCGATTGCGGCTGACAATGGCGCTGTAGTCCGGATCGGTGGTGATCACCGCGACCGCCTTGTGCCCGCGCTCCTTCAGGTAGTCCGCGGCCAGCCGGCCGTTTTCCTCGTTGTCGGGTTCGACGAAATCACCGGGATAGGTGGCGGACCGGCGGGTCATGAACCAGACATGGGGCAGTTCCCGGAGTTGGGCGAGGCACGCGGCCGAGGGCTCCATGCCCTGGATGATCACGCCGTCCAATTGCTCGTTCGCGAGATTCCGGGGGAGTTCACCGGGGTTGTTCGAAAACAGCACGCGCAGGTCCACCCGGTAGTGCGGGTCCATCGTCTGCACCTGAAGCAGCTGATCCTGAAACCAGTTCAAACTGGGGTTGTTGGCCCGTGCGCCCACAAACCAGACTCCGATGCGCCGCTGCTCGGGCAGACGGGCCTTGGGGCCGCGGCGGCGATTGAGCGGAGCCGGAACGTAATTGTTCTGCTTCATCACCGCCCGGATGCGCGCGAGACTGTCAGCGGCGACCAGTTGCGGCTGGTTGATTGCACGGGATACCGTGGCCGGAGAGACACGCGCTTTGCGGGCAATTTCGGTAAGCAACATTGGGGTAGGGAGAGACGTGCAAGACCGGCACTGAAACTTACACTGAAAATGGATGAAAATTTATGACGTAGCGGTCAAGTATTTTCATCAAATACTTGGGAAGGGCTGCGACCTGCCCTCAGGCCGACCGGTGCAGGGCCCGGGTCCAGGCCCACCGCAACCCACCGAGGCAGCGGACCGTATCGGGCCAGAGCGCGGGCGCCGCCGGCCGCAGGGTTGCAGGCCGAGGCGGCGCAGGGGAGCTGCGAGTTCCGGGCGGAACATCTCCGTCACCCCGTCGAAACCGGCGGCCTTGATCTCCTCCAGCTTGCTGGCGAGCAACCACTCGCGTCGCGGTGAGTGAGGAGCGACCAGCGACCAAAGGGTCGCGCACATGATCAGGCGGGGCGGGGTGAAACGAATTTCATCTAAAGACTGAAAATATATGAAAACAAAGGTTGAAAAATGGTCTGTGGCCAGACCATTTTGCGGCGACTCCCGGGCTATTAATCACATAGTCTCGTAACCAGGTGCCCCGTGCTTACCCCCTCATCACCGCCCTTCGCCCAGCGTGAGACCTCATGGATTTGGTCCGCCGAGGGCACGCACGCGGTGCCTCCTCCGGACCAGGTGTCGCCTTCGCACTATCAGGTCCGCTATTTCCGCCGCGCCTTTGCCGTGGCGGATCCGGCAAAGTCATTCCTGGCCGTCCACGTGTCGGCCGACAGCCGCTATGTGTTCCATTGCAATGGGACCTCGATCGGTCGCGGGCCGGCCAAGGGCGACATCAACCACCACTTTTATGATACGTATGACCTGACTCCGCATCTGCGGCGTGGCCGGAACGTCCTGGCGGTGATCGTGCTGGATATGTCCCGGGTGGCGCACCGGCCCGCGTGGCTGGGTCCGCCGTGCTCGGTGATGACCTATACAGGCGGCTTCGTGCTGGAGGGCGCGGTGGTCGACCGGTCCGGTGCGGTGCTCGTCGATCTGAGGACGGACGCCCGCTGGCGGGTGGCCGTGGACCGCGGGCACCGGTTTCAAAACGTGGGTACCACCTTCGAGGGCTATCACGGTTATTTCGAGCACCGGATTTCGGCGCTCGTGCCGGCGGGTTGGACCACCGTGGCGTTCGATGACCGGGCCTGGCCGGCGGCGCAGGAACTCTTCAAAGCCGAGCGACGCGAAGACCGGCGCGATCCCACGAGTCCCTATGGCCTGGTCCAGCGGATGATACCCCCGTTGGAAGAAGGTCCCGCGGAGACGTTTCCCGACGCCTATGTCTCCGGGGGCGGCCCGGTTTCATCCGCCTGGCGTCGCCTGCTCCGGGACGGCCGGTCGCTCACGCTCAAGGCGGGGGAAAAAATCAACCTGGTGCTCGACCAGGGTGCGCTCACCACCGCGTTTCCGCAGCTCACCGTCTCGGGCGGGGCGGGCAGCACCGTCCGCCTCACCTACGCCGAGGCGCTGCGACTGCCGTGGAACACACCAGGGGCCAAGCTGCTGGGCCGGCAGCAGTCGCTCGCCAATCTTGCCTCGCACTTTGCGGACGAGAGCCGGGGCTGGACGTTTGACCGCCGCGGCCAGGTCACCGGCTGGTGCGATATCTGGGAGCCGGCCGGTCGCGACGAGGTTTTCGAGCCGCTGCACTGGCGCGCCTTCCGCTACATCGGCCTGCAGATCACGGTCGGCCGGCAGCCGTTGAGGTTGCGCGCGGTGCGGCAGCGTTTCACGGCCTATCCGTACCGGGTGAAGGCGCGGTTCAGCTCCTCCGATGCCGCGCTCGACCGGATCTGGCGCGTGGGCCTGCACACGATGCGCATGTGTTCGCACGAGACCTTCGAGGACTGTCCGCATTATGAGCAGATGCAGTACGCCGGCGACACGATGATCACCTCCAAGCTGGCGCTGCTCACCACCGGCGACGGCCGGTTGAGCCGGCAGGCCCTGTATCACTTCGACTGGTCGCGACTGCCCGACGGACTCACCCAGTCGCGTTATCCTTCGCGTCTCGTGCAGGTCATCCCGGCCTGGAGCATCCACTGGATCACGAGCATCAAGGACTACTTCCTCTGCACCGGCGACTGCGCGACGGTGCAGGACCTGCTGCCCGGTGTGCACGCCGTGCTCGACTGGTTCCGCCGGCACGCCGACGCCGACGGCTTGCCGGCCAAACTGCCGTTCTGGAACATCACCGACTGGTGCCCGTGGTGGCCGCGTGGCGTGGTTCCGGGATCGGACACGGGCCCGACCTGCATTCACGCCGCCCAGTACATCAATGCGCTGGCGGAGACCGCCTGGCTGGCCGGGCATTGCGCCGGCGCGGCCGAGGCCACCGCGCTCAACCGCGAAGCCGCGCAACTGCGCCGGAAGGCCCATGCGCGCTTTTGGTCCGCGACCGAGGGGCTTTATCTCGACCGGCCTGGCGGGCCCGAGATCAGCCAGTATGGCAACGCCTGGGCGATTGTCGCCGGTCTCGCCGGAAGGCGGGAACAGGCGATCATGCGGCGCCGTTTTCCGGCTGACCCGAAACTCGCGCCGGGTTCGTTCTTCTGGTGGCACACTGGCTTCGCGGCGCTCGCGAAGTGCGGGCGCAGCGACGAGCTGCCGCGGTATCTCGGGCCCTGGCACGAGTCCGTCAGCTCCGGCCTGTCGACCTTTGTCGAGGAGAACAGCTACTGGCGTTCCCTGTGCCATGCATGGTCCGCGCATCCCGTGCTCGAATTCCAGCAGCGCATTCTCGGGGTCACACCGGTCGCACCGGGATTTGCGCGCATCAACCTCATGCCGCATCTCTGCGGCCTCACCCGCGCCCGGGGCAGTGTCTGCACGCCCCGGGGCCTCGTGGAGGTGTCCTGGCGCGTCGCGGGCGGTCGCTTCACCATGCAGGCCCGCGTGCCGGCCGGCATGCCCGGCTCCGTGCGGCTGCCGGATGGCTCCAGCCACGAATTCACCGGCGGACGGCTCCGCTATTCCGTCAAACTCCCATGAGCCCCGACCTCAAGCTGGTGATGGACGGCGACCGCGTCGCGGAGATTCACCGCCCGGGCGGGGGACTGCTCCTGCGCTATGTCTTCCGGCCCGACACGGCGCCGGATGAATCGACCCGGCCCTATGCCCACCCGGTGTGCACGCTGGCGGGCGAGGTGCTTACCAATTTCCGGCCGAACGACCACCGCTGGCACCACGGACTCAGCTTCACCATCACCTGCGTTTCCGGGCACAATTTTTGGGGCGGCGGCACCTATCGCAAGGCCGACGGTTACCAGCTGCGCGCCGACCACGGCACGCAGCAGCACACGGGCTGGGTGGAACAGGGGGCCAATTGCCTCGCCCACACGCTGGACTGGCGCGCGGGACCGAAGGGCGAATTGCTGCTGCAGGAGAAGCGGACACTGGCCTGCCGCGTGCTCTCGCCCACGGCCTGGTCGCTGCGTTGGACGGCGGCGCTGAAGAATGTTTCCGGCCGGACGCTGGAACTGGGCCATTATCATTCCAACCAGGGCTTGGCGGGCTCGCATTACAGCGGCCTGCAGTTCCGCGGCGCGCGGGAGCTGCTGGATGACCACCTTGATCCGGTCATCGGGGTTTTTGCCGAGGGCGGCCTGAGCGGCGAGACGGCCGTGCACGGCGCGGCCGCCCACTGGATGGAATGGCGGGGCCAGAAGGACACGTCATTGCGGCGCGTCACCGTGCACTTCGCGAGCCACACGGGTCCGTTCCACTGTTTTGTGCGGCGGCAGTATCCGCTGGCGGCGCTCCCGTTCCAGTACGAGCGCGCCCTGGCGCTCGCGGACGGCGCCGTGCACGACATCGACCACACGCTGACCTTCACCGACGCATGAGCCTGGACCGAAAAACCTTTCTGCGCCGGCTCGGCGCCGGGGCGGTTGCGGTGGCCGCGACCGGCGTGGCGCGCGCGGCCCAGACGGGCCCGGCGGCGGACACCTTGCCGGCCTTCGACGCATCCCGGCCCGATGAATTCTGGCGAAGGGTGCGCGACCAATACCCGCTGCGGGACGATCCGCTCTACCTGAACACCGGGGGGCTCGGGCCGGTGTCGCAACCGGTGCTCGCCCGCGTCGCCGCGACCACGCTCGCGCTGCAGGAGCACTCCGAGACCGGCCACAACCTGCTCGCGCCGGCGCGCGACGCGCTGGCGCATTTTCTGGGAGCCCAGCCTGACGAGGTTTGCTTTGTCCGCAATGCGACCGAGGCCAACTCCATCATCGCCGCCGGACTAGCCCTGGCAGCCGGCGACGAGGTGATCTTTGAAAGCCATGCCCATCCGGGCGGATCCTTCCCCTGGCTCAACCAGGCGAAGCAACGTGGCGTGGTGGTGCGCGTTTTTGAGCCGGATCATTCCTCGGCCGAGACGAACATCGCCCGCATCCGCGAACTCCTGTCGCCACGCACAAAGGTCATCCAGGTCAGCCACATCACCTGCACGACGGGCCTCGTCTTTCCGGTGGCGGCGATTGCAGAGCTGGCCCGCGCGCGCGGCAGCTGGTTCCACATCGATGGCGCGCAGTCGGCCGGCATGATCCCGGTGGACCTGGCCGCGATCGGTTGCGACTCCTACGCCTTCAGCGGCCACAAGTGGCTGGGCGGACCGCACGAGACCGGCGGACTCTTCATCCGGCGCGACCGGCTCGAGGCCGTGGCGCCGACCGGCATCGGCGCGTATTCGGGCGAACTGCTGCAGCTGCCCGGCGAGATCAAGTACCACGGCGCCGCCTCGCGCCATGAATACGGCACCCGCAACGCCGCGCTCGTCGCCGGGTTCGCGGAGGCCGTCCGGCAGCAGGAGCGGATCGGTCGCGACCGCATCGCCGTCCACGGGCGCGAGCTGGCCACGATGGTGCACGACGGCCTGGCCGGCGTGCCGGACATCACGGTGCTCACGCCACGACCCACGGAGCTGCGCGCGTCGATCACAACTTTCCGACATGCGCGTGCCGATGCGGGCAAACTCTTTGGTTATCTCCTCGAGAAGCACCGCCTCCGCTGCCGGCCGGTGACCGAGCAGGGGCTCAACGCCGTGCGCGTCTCCCTGCACGTCTTCAACTCCCGCGCCGACGCCGCGCGGGTCATCGCCGCCGTCCGCGCCTCCGCGCGTGACCTCTGATCATGCGCCGCTCAGTCCGCAATTTCCGCGATCAGCTCGATCTCCACCGGAGCCCCGGCCGGCAGCGAATTGACGCCGACCGCGGCGCGCGCGTGCCGGCCGGCGTCGCCGAACACCGCGACCAGCAGATCGGAAGCGCCGTTCACCACCTTGGGTTGCGCGGTGAAGTCGTCGGTGCAGTTGACGAAGCCGCCCACGCGTACGATGCGCTTCACCTTCGCCAAGTCGCCGATCTCCGCCTGGAGCGCGGCGAGGAGCTGCAGGGCGCAGGTCCGGGCCACCTCCGCCGCCTGGGCCTCGGTGAGGTCGCGTCCCACCTTGCCCGTGAGAATCTTGCCATCGGCGCCGCGCGCGACCTGGCCGGCGAGGAATACGAGATTCCCGCCGCGCACCGCCGGCACGTAGTTGGCGATGACCGGCGACACGGCCGGCAGGGTGAGACCAAGCGCGGCGAGCCGTTGGGCGGGCGTCACGGCCTCGGCCGCGCGGGCGGCGGTCAGGGAGCAAAGCAGCAGCAGAAGCGTCAGGATGTTTTTCATGGCGGATTCGAGCCATGCCGGCTCTCTGTCCGCGTCGCAACGCCAGAACGACTTTTTACCACATGATCAGAACCAAAATCCTTCTCGGACTCCTGCTGCCGGCGCTGGTCGCAGCGGCGTCGCCCAAGCACGACCTGTATGTGATCGCCGCGATCAACAACAACTTTGTCGTCGGCTCGAAGATGGTGACGCTCAGCGGGCTCTTCCAGCGCGGCACCGATGACACCTACAGTCATTTCGGCCTGAATTTTCCTTATCTGACCAGTCTCGCGGTCGACCCGCGCGACCCCAAGGTGCTCTACGCCGCGTCGATCAACGGCGTGCTCTGCACCACCGACGGCGGC
>JANMTJ010000177.1:0-47719 GCA_031390295.1 Oleiharenicola sp. | reverse complement strand
GCGTTCATGAGCACGTTCAGCGGCCTGCTGGTCTCGATGACCGGCGCGCTGGCCCATGACGTTTATGGCCGCATGATCCGCCCCGAATCCAACCAGGCGGAGCGCCTCGTCGCCTTCAAGTTCGCCGCCGTCCTCACCGGGGGCGTGGCCATCGTGCTCGGCTGCTTCGTCGAGAAGCTGGAGATCAACTTCATGGTCGGGCAGGCCTTCGCCATCGCCGCCTCAAGCTACTTTCCGCTGCTGTTCATGAGCGTGTGGTGGCGCGGGATGACGATGAAGGGTGCGGCGACCGGCATGCTGGCCGGCGGTATCTGCGCCCTGGTCGCCGTCGCCCTCACCAACGCCAGCACGCTGGCCCTCGACCCCGGCGAGATGGGCAGGATCTTCGCGGTGTTCAAGCCACTGAACGCCTTCTGGGCGCAGCATCCGCTGCTCCGCATCCTGTGCGAGCAGCCGGCTATCTGGACCGTGGCGCTGGCCATCGGCCTGATGATCGTGGTCTCCAAGGCCACCGCCGCGCAGGTGCCCGGGGATATCCGGATGAAGATGCTCGTGCTGCACGCGCCCGAAAATCTCGGTCTCAAACAGGAGTACATCCAGGAGCACACGGCCGGCGCCGGCCATTGAGGCCATGCCCGCCACCGCACCATCCTGGCGGCCTTCCCTTTCATGAGTTCCGCCCCGGCGGTCGAATCCCCTTCCCGTAGGCCGCCGCCCCGCACGTTTGGCGGGGTGGTGCAGCAGCTGGGGCCCGGCCTCATCATAAGCGCGGTGATCGTCGGCTCGGGTGAACTGATCGTCACCCCCAAGCTTGGGGCCGAGGAGGGGTTCAAACTGCTCTGGTTCATCGTCTTGGGCTGCCTGCTGAAGGTGTTCGTTCAGATCGAGCTGGGTCGCCATGCGGTCCTGCGCGGGCAAACGACCCTGGCGTCGCTGAACACGCTGCCCGGGCCTCGGCTGATGGTGTCGTGGGTGCTCTGGCTCTGGCTGGCCATGTATGTGTCACTGGTTTTCCAAGTGGCGGGCATGGTGGGCGGAGTGGCGCGGGTCTTTGCTCTCGGCGGCATGACCCTGTCGATCAACTGGCTGGCCGTGCTGATCGGCGGCGCCACAGCGGTGCTGCTGGTGATCGGCCGTTACCGGCTGGTGGAGAACCTTTCGACATTGTTTGTCGCCCTGTTCACGGCGGCCACCTTGGTGGCCGTGGTGCTGATGCAGCGGACCGAGTATGCCGTGACCGGCGTCCAACTGGCCTCTGGCTTCACCTTCGGGCTGCCCGACCGGCTGGTGACGGCGTTCGCGGCCTTTGGCATCATCGGAGTGGGGGCATCGGAGCTGATTTATTACCCCTATTGGTGCCTGGAGAAGGGTTACGCGCTGAATGTCGGCCCCGACGACGGTTCCCCGGAATGGCGGCAGAACGCCCGGGGTTGGCTGAAGATCATGCGCGTGGACGCGTGGGTGTCCTTCGGGCTCTACACCAGCACCACGCTGGCGTTCTACCTGCTCGGGGCGGCGATCCTGCACGCGAAGCAGGTGCAGGTCGAAAACGCCCGGATGATCGAGACGCTGTCGCTGATGTATCGCGAGGTGTTTGGTGAATGGAGCCTCTGGATGTTCCTGGTGGGGGCCTTTGCGGTGCTCTACTCGACGATCTTTGGCGCGACAGCCTCAAATGCCCGCCTAGCGGTGGACGCGCTCGGTCTGTGGGGCGTGAAGCGCTACCGCGACGGCGCGGAACGGTTGCGCTGGCTGAAGTATGCCTGTGTGGCGCTGCCGGTGGCGTTCACGACCGTGTTCATATTGGTCGGTGCGCCGGTCAGCCTCGTCTTCATCGGGGCGGTGGGGCAGGGCCTGATGCTGCCGTTCCTGGCGGGGGCGGCCGTGTATTACCATTACACCAACCCGCATCATGACCTGCGCGCAGGCAAAGGATCGCTCGCGTGCCTGATCATCGCCTCGCTGCTGATGGCGGCTCTGGGGCTCTATCAGGTGGGCAGCGAAGTCCTGCGACTGTTGGGCAGCTGAGGCGTCCGATCATTGTTTCTTTGGTGGATCGTCTTTGGCCGGATAGACGAGATCGACACCCATACGCCCATTGCGCACGACGGTGATCTGTTTGTCGGGATCGTATTCGAGGTTGGGCGATTGGTCGGGATTAAAGTAAGAATCGATCAGGTAATCACCGGCTGAACCTATGATGGTGAAGCGTGCGTAGTTTCCGTTGTTGAATTTCACAAAGTAATCGAGTTTTCCGCCGAATTCCGGACGCATGAAATACATCTTGGGCTGATAGCCATCGCTTGAGGCCGTGAACGCGAACGGATCGGTGCGTTGTTGGATGCCGCCTTCAGGCACAACCATCTCCAGCCGGCGGATGGGCTTGCCTTGTTTATCACGCTCGGCCGTCTCCACTCCCTGCAGAATTATATACTCTGGTTGATCGCGGCGGCGTGTGTGGTCATAAAAGCTGAAACTGCGCGACGATTCGTCCTTGTTGAAAAGCACGCGATCTTCCTGATGGATCAATTCGGCCGTCTCCCCCTTCTTCCGGAGGCGGAATATTTCGGGCTTGGCGGGATCGGGAATATGGAGCGAACCATTCTCCGTGCCGGCGTAGTTGAAGCTGCGCCTGGAATCTTGCAGTTCATAGTAATCCGGATGGACTACTTGAACGTCGAGGTATTTCCCGCGAACCCCTGAAATAGTAAAGCGCCCATCTGCGGATGATTGAATTTGTCGTGTGCCGGCGAATGATCCTTCAACCGAGGTGTAACTCACGGTAGCATCCGCGACCGACCGCTCGTCCAAATCACGCACGACGCCATAGAATGTGATCGGGGTATTATATTCTCGATCAGCCCGTTCCATCCGTGTCTGACGGTCACGAAGTCGCTCTGCGCGTTCCGCAGCCTCAGCGATGGCATCGACATCATCAGTAGTGTTCGGGGTGCTTCTGGGGCTCGCCGCTGCGGTGGCAGTATCTTTACTGGGGTTTTTCTGATTAGAAACAGCAGTCGATTTGTTTGCAGCAGGTGAAGATTCGCGGCGATTAAGAGCGACCCATATAACCAAGCCGACCGCCAGGAGTGCGAAAAGAGCGATATTTTTTTTCATGGTGCAGCAGTCGAAGAAACGATGTCGGCAATACTTTGGTAAAAAAGGACTAGGCGTCGTTGAATCGCGCGGTTGAATTGAGCACTATGCTCCGTTGAATCACGGGTGAAATTGTAAGGCAGAGCTTGCAGATTTACGCGGTTCGAGAAAGCCCCCAGTGGATTGCCGGTTGCGGTAAATCCAGTGAGCGGCTGTGCCCCTACGGCTTTGGTGCGAGATCGGGCAAGAAAAGCCAACGATTCATGAATATCGGTAACTTCACGCAAAAGACGCTGACCCCTGTAGAAACCAGCAAGCGAGTCTATATATTTATATGTGCCAATGCCAATGGGATCATACGGCTTGTCGCCTTGATGATCGAACCAGTTGACTTGCCTGCCAAATTTGCCTGTTTGTAGGGCGTAATCCACTTCGTTGTAGTAATTGATTGTTGGAATCGTGGTGGATGCAAGGAATCCGCGATAACCGAGTTCGATATCAAAATCAGGCGTGGGCTGCTTGCCCTCATGGTCAAGCAACGCGGGATCTTCTAAAATGGCGCGTGTGTCGTAGCAGCCGGCTGAAAGGGCGGCCTGCATCATGATCTGTATGTCAGCCGGAGCACCGCGACGAAGGGCTTCGCCGGTAACAATGTTGCCCATGCTGTGCGCTACCAATGCGAGACGTCCGCCGGAGTGTGCGTTGCGCAGGACACGCAAGTAGCCTTCGAGCGAAGCACCGAATTTCCAAGCGCGGTGCTCCGATTGGTCGAATGTTAAGTAGCCTTCGATTACGGAATCATCACCCGACAGCGTCGGCCAGGTAAAGGCATGCAGGCGACCTTTATAGCCCCCGTGCCAGAGGCGTTTGTACATCATTTCCGCCCAGTTTTGCCGTTCCCATGCCTTGAGTCGCCAGCCATGCACCCAGACCAGATCCACATTCTGTTGGTTGGCCGGCGCGGCGGTCTGCGAATGCACCACTTCCCGATTGATGGTTGGGACCGAACCGTTCGTTTCCCACGGGGGCGGAAACCCATCGCGCGGGGTGGCTCGCACATGCTCAAAGAAATCCCGGACGGGCCGCAGCGAGAGGTGAACCGGCGCTCCAAGCACCTCGGTGCCGTCGGGTTGGATGAGACGGAGGGTGAGAACGCAGGCGCCCGGGGTGATCGCCTCCCAGAGGAAGCACAAACGACCATTGGTCCAGTCGGTCGGCGTGATGAGTTTGTCCATCTGCGCCCAAGTTGTGGTTCCATCGTTAGAAGTCTCGAAGGGAATCGCGATATTGGTGGTGTCGCTGCTGACAAGTGAACGGGCGAAAGCCTCATCGGTCAAATAGCGGGTCTCGTTGACTCCTGAACTCGGCGTGGAAAAGAGATGGATTGTCCCTGCGCCCTGGGCTTGCAGGGCAAGAGTGGCACCCGCGTCCAACGCGGTTTTTAGCTCCGGTGTGAGTTGAAAAGTAAGCCGGGAGAAGTCCTCCAAATCCCGGATGGCGTCTGTTTGAGGCACCTCAACCCCGTCAACGACCAGTGGTGTCATGATCCGGTCGTCTGTAGAGTCGGCCGAACCGGTTTCAAGTTCCTTGCCGGTGGCATCGTGATCGTCATTCGTCCAGAAGTAGAACGGGCTGCCCGACGCGGTCGCGTCGCCGGTTGAATCGAAATCCGTCGTGCCACTGCGGTCGGCATCGGTGCGCAACCCCAGACTCAGGGAGGGGCCGGGCGTCAGGATGATGCCACGCCAAGCGCCGTTTAGTCGTCCATCACCGGAAATCTGCCCTGATTCGTTTATGGCATAGAGAGTGAGGCTGGACCAGCCGGTCGCATTGGTGATCAAAGGCTCGACGAGCTTGATTTCGTAGGATCCGCTGGAATTCTTATGCCAGATTGCGGGCTGGTCGCCTGCGTCGCCGATGATCATGCCGGCGTCGTTGAGGGCATAGGCTCGGCCCCTTGAGACGCCGGCGGGCAGAGGCAGGGCTTGCGCACCGAGGCCGGAACTCCACACAAATGGTTTGCTGCTGCCGCCCGAATAAAATTCGCCCACCACCGCGCCGAGATCGTTGATACCTCGAGCAATGCCGGACGTCGCACCTGTAGGTAGCGGAACGGTTTGCGGTGAGGTGCCGGCCCATGTCACAGCCTGTCCATTTGAGGTGCCAGCGACGATCCCGTAATTGTTGATGGCATAGGGATAAGCAGAATGATCACCCGGCAAGGGATTGAGCGAAAGATAGACACCATTGGTCCAGCGGTAGCCAAAGGTCGTGCCGCCAGTTCCAACCACCGTGCCGGCATTGTTCATGGCATAGGCTTCCACGATATATTGGCCGGGTGGTGGAATGATCCGCTCCATGGTGTTGTTCCGCCAGATGAAAGCGCCGGTGAAAAGATCGCCAGCCGCCTGGCCCGAGTCGTTGAGGGCAAATGCGACACTACCCCAGGAGTCGGTCAGGGTATGAAGGTTGAAGGGCACCCCATTGGTCCAAGTGACAGCGTAATCTCCGGACTCCCCGGCAGCCTGACCGGCTTCATTAATGGCGAAGGCGGCACTTGCGGTGTCACCCGGAAGCGGCGGTAGCTCGGTAATCGTATAGGTTTGAGCCGCTAGAAAGGAGCAGGCGGCGAAACCTAATACACTAACTAATGCCAGAGGTAGTCTGTTACCGGCGGAATACGCGGTCAACTTCTTCATAGGGCCAGGGATTGAGGATGGAGCAGGGCGACTTTCTGAAACCGGAAATCGCTCTGAATGGCCCGCTGACAGCGGCAGACTGACAATACAACGTCTTGGGTCAAGGCGAAGGTGCTGCAAATAACCCTGACCAGGAGCCGCTACGGAAAGCGAGCAGTCGGAATGATCGGTACCACCCCTCTTCGGAGGACGTGTAGCTGCGGCGGATGACATTCTCGGCCACGAGGCGCGGAAACCCGCCGTCGCTCCGCTGATGCGGAGCTAGGGCGAGGCGAGCTGAAATCTCGAATCAGTCCTCTTCCGGAGGAGTAAAGCCTCTCCGTATGACATTCTCTGCCACGAGACGCGGGAAAAGGAAGTTCTCGAGATACTCCCGTCCGCCGGCCTTGGTGCCGCCGCCCGACATCTTGAAACCGCCGAACGGGTGCCGCTCGACAATGGCGCCGGTGCAGCCGCGGTTGAGATAGAGGTTGCCCACGAACATCTCCTGCCCGGCGCGCTCGAGGGTCCGCGGGCTGCGCGAGAAGAGGCCGGCGGTGAGGGCGTAATCGGAGGCGTTCACCATGGCGAAGGCCTCGTCGAGATCCTTCGCCTTCATGATGGCGAGCACCGGGCCGAAGATTTCCTCGCGCACGATGGTGTGCTCGACCTTGCAGCCGGTGAAGACGGTCGGCGGGACGTAGTAGCCGCCGCTGGAGATGAGCTCGGGGGAGAGCTGGGCCTGCCAGGCGAGCTTGCACTCCTTCTTGCCGGCCTCGATGTAGCCGAGGATGGATTTCTGCGCGGCCTCGTCGATGACGGGATTGACGATGGTGCCGGGTTTTGCGGGATCACCCACGGGGAAACTGGGGCAGGCGGAGAGGAAGCGCTCGACGAACTTGTCGTAAACGCCCTCGAGCACGATGAGGCGCGAAAGCGCCGAGCACTTCTGGCCGGCGTAGCCGAACGCGCTGTAGAGCGCGGCGGGAATCGCCTCGTCGAGGTCGGCATCGTTGTCGATGATCATGGCGTTCTTGCCACCCATCTCGCAGACGACCTTCTTGAGGTTGAGCTGGCCCGGGAGGACCTTGCCGGCGGTCGCATAAATGTCGCAGCCGACGGAACGCGAGCCGGTGAACGCAATGAAGTCGATCTGCGGGTGCGCCACGAGGTGCGCGCCGGCGTCGGCGCCGGAGCAGGGGAGGAAGTGCAGGGCGCCCGCGGGCGTGCCGGCCTCCATCATGACCTCCATCAGCAGCGCCCCGATGATCGAGGTCTGGCGTGCCGGCTTGATGATCATGCAATTGCCGGCGACGAGCGGCGCGACGGTCAGGCCGGTCAGGATCGCCAGGGGGAAATTCCACGGGGCGACGGAGACGCCGACGCCGCGCGGCGTCCAGAACTGCTGGCACTTCTCACCGGGGACGGCCTGAGTGATGACGGGCTTGGCGAGCTTCACCATCTCGATGGCGTAGAACCGCAGGAAGTCGATCGCCTCGGAGAGGTCGCCGTCGGCTTCGACCCAGGGCTTGCCGGCCTCAAGGATGAGCAGGGAATTGATCTCCAGGCGACGCGACTCCATGAGGTCGGCGGCGCGGAGCAAAATGGCGGCGCGGTCCTCGACCGGCGTGGCGCGCCATTTTGGGAAGTAGGCGACGGAGGCGGCAACCGCGGCCTCGGCGTCCGCGACGGTGCCCTTGGCCCAGTAACCGACAATCTGCGCCGGGCGGGCGGGGTTGACGGAGGGAAGAAAGGGGCGGTCGGTGATTTTCCGGCCGTTGATGATGACAGGCCACTTCTTGCCGAGTTGCGTGGCCTCATAGTTTTGGAGGGCGGCACGCTGCTTTTCGCGGTTGGCCGCGAGGGTGTAGTCGGTGTTCGCGGCGTTGATGAAGGTACCGGTCGGACGCGGCTTGCGCGCCAGTGGCTCGGGCGCGGCGGCGATGGCGTCGACGGGGTTACCCAGGAGCTGCTCCTTGGTGGCCTCGCCCATGTTCTTGATGCGAAGGAAGCCCTCATTGGAGGTGTTCTCGAGCAGGCGGCGGACGAGATAGGCCATGCCGGGCAGGAGCTGGCCGATGGCGCAGTATTCGCGGACGCGGTGGCCCATCTGGAGCAGCGCGGCCTTCAGCTCGTCGGCCATGCCGAAAAGAGCCTGGAACTCATAGGCCTTCGGGCTGATGCCGAGACGCTCGGCCTGTGCGATGGCGTGGGCACAGGAGCGGACGTTGTGCGAGGCGAAGTTCGGCGTGATCAGGTCGATGTTCTCGAGGAGGAATAGCGTGAGCTTCTCGTAGTTCGCGTCGGACTCGGGCTTTTTCTGCCACACAGGGACGGGCCAGTCGCGCTGCTGGGCGATGATGGTCTCGTAGTCCCAGTAGGCCCCCTTGACGAGGCGGACATTGAGCGGGCGTTTGTGCTTCCGGGCCCAGGCGACGAGGTCACGCAGGTCGGCCTCGCAGTCGCGCAGGTAGGTCTGCACGGCGATGCCGATGGCAGGTTGCTGGGCAAATTCGGGTTCCTCAAAGATGGATTTGAAGAGCGCCAGCGTGAGATCCTTCAACTTGTAGCTCTCCATGTCCAGGTTGACCAGCGCGCCGACCGCGGCGGCGCGGCGGAGAATGGGACGGAGGCGCTCCTTGAGCGCGGCGATGGAGTTCTCCGGGTCGGCAGGGTGGACGTCGGGCGTGAGCGCGGAGATCTTGACCGAGAGGTTGAGGCGCGGGATCGGCCCGGCGGAACCGATGTCGCTGAAGGCCGGCGCGGATTCCTTGGCAAAGAACTTGGAGACGGAATCAAGGATTTCCAGATTGCGCTGGAGGAAGACATCGGCCTCGGCGTCACTGACGACCGTCTCCCCGAGAAGATCGATGGTCGTCGCCAGGCCGAGCTTGGCGTTTTTCCGGATCTGCTTGATGAGGTCCTCGCCGGTCTCCCCCGCAACGAACTGGCCGGCCATGTCGACGATCTGGGCCTTGACGGGCGTGGCGACGAGCGCGGGCGCGAAGGACGAGGCGGCGAGGCCGGCCTTGAGCGCGGGGTTGAGCTCGACCGCCTTGTCCCCGAGATATTCCTGCAGGTGGCGCACGATTTCGGCCGACGAGTTGAGGGACGGGAGGACGTCAACGAAGCGGAAGAGCTGGGTCTTGAAAACCGGATCCTTCATCGACCAGTCCATGAGGCGGGCGTAGGCACCCTTCTTGGAGAACAGCGCGGGCGGCGGCTGTTGGTCCATCAGCGCGAAGAGCTGTTCGCCTTTGGCGCGAATCGCGATTTCAAGTTTCGGGTCGGGGGTGAGAAAAGCGGACATGGGGATATTTTGGGATTTTTCCCGTGGTGTCATAAATAGGCAAGGAAGGGGACGCCCCGGGGGCCGGGCAAAACGCCCGCTAATCCATCCGTTTAGGAGCAGCGCGGGGTTGAATCCTGCAACCCGGAGGCGTCAGCCTGGGTTTTGTCTTATAGGCTTGGCCTAAAGTGATTTGCGTGGCAGGAGGTTTCTGCAACTTGGTGACGGTACGCGGTGTTCTTAGCGTGAATGAAGATACTACAGTGCAAGCCCAATCCCAGAGCGTAACGGCTCCGCCCGACTTCACCACGTTCATGCGCAATTACCAAGACATGGTATACTCCACAGCAGTGCGGCTCATTGGCAACGAGACGCAGGCCGAGGATTTTGCGCAGGACGTATTCATCAAGGCCCACGAGCACTTCGACAACCTCCGCACCAGCCCGACGGCTGGCGGCTGGCTCAAGACCGTGGCCACCAACCTCTCGATCAACCACATCCAGCGGTACAAGAAGCGCTGGAGCTTTTTCTCCGATCTGGTCCACCGCGATGACGAAGGCGGGGAGAAGGAAGTCGAGTTTGCTGCGCCAGACTCCTTTTTCAGCGGGGTCGACTCGGGCGAGCGCCGCGAATGGGTCGAACGGGCCCTGGAAAAGCTGCCCGAACACCAGCGCATCCCGCTGGTGCTTTATCATTTTGAGGACCTCCCCTACGAGGACATTGCCAAAAAGACCGGCGTATCGCTCAGCAAGGTGAAGACCGACATTCTCCGCGGCCGCGAGGCGCTGGCCAAGGTGCTGCTGCGCAGCGGCGCCACCCACGAACAATTCGAAACCTGAAGGTGACCCATGAACAATAAAATGACACCCGAGGAACTCGAGAGATTCATCCACCGCGAATTGCGCGCGCTGCCGCCCCGCAAGGCGCCCGCGGGCTTCGAGGCGCGCCTGCAGGCGGCGGTCGAGGCCCGCACGGCCGGGCGGGCCCAAGCGCCCGAACAGCTGGAACAATTCATCCACGCGACGCTCCGGTCGCTGCCCAACCGTCGCGCCCCGGGCACCCTCGAGGCCCGCGTCCTGGCGGAAGTCGAGCGCCGCGCGACGATCGCGTGGTATCACAAGAGCTGGAGTTACTGGCCCGCAGGGGTTCGCGCCGCGTTTCTTGGTCTTGGCACCGCCGTGGCCGGGGTGGCGGTCGTTGGTTTCTACCTGCTGAGCCAGGGTGCCGCCGCCGGGGCGGTGGCCCAGGAGATCGGGGCCGGCTTTGGCTGGGTCACCCGCATTGTGGGTGCCGTCACTTGGACCGTTAATTTCACCCAGCAGCTGATCGCCGGTATCCCTTCGCTCTGGCTCTACGGCGGCCTGGCCTTCATCGCGGCAATGTATGCCACCTTTGTCGGGCTCGGTACCGCGGCCTACCGCTACCTCTATCGCGACAACTAAGTCCCTTTTCCCATGAAATCTGCCTGTCTCCCCAAGTATTTCCTCCTCCTGCTGCTCTCGCTCGGCCTGACTCTTGGCCTCGCCCTGCGCGCCCAGGAGAAACCCGCCGCTCCGGCGGAACCCGAAGTCCCGGCGCAACCGGTCGCCGCTCCCGAGCCCGCGAAGCCCGAAGTCGCGGCCGTAGCGTCCGCACCGGCCGAGGAAAAGCCGGTCCGCGAACTCGTCGCGGGTGACAAGGAATCCGAGGTGGTGGCTGAGACCGCCAAGGACGAGGAACAGGAAACCACCCCGGCCGCGGAGGATGAAAATCAGGATAATTCCCGCCGTTCGCGCCGCCATGGCAACAATGAGCGGGTCAGCTTCTTCAGTGACAGCACCCTCGCCGAGGGCGAGGAGGCGCAGGCCGTGGTGTCCATCATCGGCTCGTCCACCTCGGCGGGCGATGTGCGCGACGCGGTGGTCTCCATCATGGGTGGCAGCCGGGTGACGGGCGGCACCGTGGGGGACGCGGTCGTCAGCGTGCTCGGCAACACCTACATCAACGGCCACGTGAAGGGCGAGGTTGTGACCGTTTTGGGCAACGTCGAACTCGGGCCCAAGGCGGTGATCGACGGCGAGGTCGTGTGCATCGGCGGTCAGATCACGCGCGACGCCAGTGCCGTGGTGCGGGGCAATGTGCAGAACATCGCCATCGCGGGGAAACATTTTGATTTCAGCCCGCTCACCACCTGGTTCCACGAATGCCTGCTTTATGCCCGGCCGCTGGCCTTCCATCGCGACCTGTTCTGGGCCTGGTGCGTCGCGCTGTCGTTCCTGGCCTTCTACGCCCTGATCGCCTTGATCGCTCCCGGCGGGGTGGTGAAGTGCGCGGAGACGCTGGAGCAACGCCCCGGCTATTCCCTGCTGGCCGCCCTGCTCACCCTCTTGCTTACGCCGGTGGCGTTCATCCTCCTGGCCCTCACTTTGGCCATCGCGATCGGCTTTGTGCTCATCCCCGCGTTTGGGCTCGGGCTGTTTTTCACCTCTATCTTCGGTAAAATCGTGATGCTGGCTTGGCTGGGCCGGCGATTCACCAAGCTGATGGGCGACGGTCCGCTCGCGCACCCGGTGTTTGGCGTGCTGATCGGTGGAGTGATTGTGCTCGGGCTTTATACCATCCCGATCGTCGGTTTCATCACCTACAAACTGATCGGGATTCTCGGGCTCGGCGTGGTGGTTTACACCCTGATCCTGCAATACAAGGCCAGTCGTCCCCCGAAGCCCGTGAAGGCGGCAGTGGCACCGACTGCCGTCGCCATGGCGGCCGCAGCAGGCGCCGGATCCGAGGCGGTACCGCCCGTCGTTCCGGCGGCCATGCTGAGCGTCGCGCCGGCCGTGATCTCGGCGGCCACCCTGCCGCGCGCGGGTTTCTGGCTCCGGCTGGCGGCTTCCGTGCTGGACCTGATCCTGATCGGCATCGCCATCGGCATGACCGAGGGAATCTTCCGGGTGTTTAACTTTCACCCCGGCGGGGCGTTTCCGTTCTGGATCACGCTCTATTGCGTCATCATGTGGGCGACCAAGGGCACGACCATAGGCGGCATCATCTGTGGCCTGAAGGTGGTGCGGCTGGATGACCGCCCGGTCGATTGGGGGGTGGCCATCGTGCGCGGCCTGAGCGCATTCCTCTCCCTGGCCGTGGCGGGCATCGGCTTCATCTGGGTCGCCTTCGACGACGAGAAGCAAAGCTGGCACGACAAGATTGCCGGCACGACCATCGTCAAGGTCCCGAAGGGCACGGCGCTGCTGTAACCATCATTGTCGTTCCTCGTTCTCGTAATCCTTCTCTCCCTTTCGCTCCAAAACGGGAGAATGAGGAACGATCAGGAGAACGAGAACGATTCTTTACACGAGCCCCAACCCAGCTTTCGCTGGGGTCCATGGCAAAACCTACCGTCGGGATCATCATGGGCAGCACTTCGGATTGGGAGACGATGCAGCACTGCGCGCAGACGCTCGACCAGCTCGGGGTGACATATGAGAAGCGGGTGATGAGCGCCCACCGCACCCCGCACCTGGCCATGAAGTGGTGCGAAAGCGCCGAGGCACGCGGGTTGAAGGTGGTCATCGCCGCGGCCGGTGGCGCGGCGCACCTGGCCGGGGTAGCGGCCGCCCTGACGCCATTGCCCGTGCTGGGCGTGCCCATGGAATCTGCCTCCCTCAAGGGCATGGATTCACTGCTTTCGATGGTCCAGATGCCGGGTGGCATACCTGTGGGGACGCTGGCGATCGGCAAGCCGGGCGCGATCAATGCCGCATTGCTGGCGGGGGCGATCCTGGCCTTGAGCAGCCGGCCGGTCAAAAAAGCCCTCGACCATTATCGCGCCGAGCAGACGCGCAAGGTCACGGCGGCGAAACTGCCCTGAGTTAGACGTAGCAGCGCGTCTTCCGGAGCCGGCTGGAGTACACCGATAGCCTGACACACCCCGGTCCCGCATAGGTGGGACCACCCCTCTTGATAGAGGGGACCCAAACCCACGCTTGCGACGATCCCCTCTATGAAGAGGGGTGCCCGTCAGGGCGGGGTATGTCGTTGATGTGAAGAACAATGAGACCAGCGGGGTGAGGGCACCCCGCCCCAATGAGCCTTATGGCGCGGTGGAGGCAAAAAAAAGGACAGCCCCGTAGGGCTGTCCTGAATTCACATACCTTGGCTTCGATCAATAATCGTAGCCCATGCTCAACTGAATCCGGCGCGGCGGCTGAAAACTGCGCACGATCCGGTAAGTAGGCAACGGGGTATGAAGCGAGTCTTCGTACGTTTCGTTCCGTTTCTCCGCGGTAGCGAAGTTGAAGACGTTTCGCACGTCCACCGAGAAGGAGAGGCGGTTCTTGAAGGCCTTGGGCATGAAGGTCAGGGAAAGATCGACATTCGAGATCCAGTTGGTCGCGCCGGCGGTACCACGGGGGATCATGAAGACGCCGCTGTCGCCGCCCGATGTGAGAAAGGGGGAGCCCAGCTTGTTGAGCGGGCGACCCGATTGAAGCAGTGCAGTGGCGCCAAACGTGAGCTCGGGGATCGGCCGGTAGGCGCCTTGCATCTTGAACTGGTGGCGACGGTCGTTGGGCAGGCGACCATACGACTGATTGAAGAACTCAAGCTCGTCAAAGGCGAGCGTGAGGCCGGCGTCATCCTGTTCGTTCTCGCTCTTCACCCAGCCTTCAAAGTTACCATAGTTTTGAGCCCAGGTGTAGGAGCCGCGAACCATCCACTTGTTGACGAAAGCACGCTCAACTTCGAGGGTGATCGAGTAATACTTGCGGCTGGCCGCATCAAAGCCGAGGTCTTCCTTGGTCAGGGTCACATCCTCCAAGGTGTCATTGCCATCAAGATCAGCCTTAAAGGTGAGATCCTGGCCAGGATTGAACAGCACGTAGTCGGAAGACGGGGTGAATTCCGGTTTGCCGGTGCGGGTCGCCCATTTCGTGATGGCTTGTGGGATATGCGTGTCGTCAATGGTCTGCTCCAGATTTCGGGCGGTGAAACGCAGACCGACCGTCCAGATGTTGCCGAGGCGCTTTTGGGCACCGAGAATGAGCTCGGACTGATACATCGGTTCCAAATCCAGATCGGCCAGAGTGCTCGGGTCAGGCGCTATGCCGTTTGAAAAGACAGATTTGGTGGTCACGGCCGCGCCAAGTACAGGCGTTCCGTCGGAATTGATGCTGATCGCCTGGAAGTACTGCTCATCAAACAGCTCGCCACCCGATGCGCGCACATTGGTATTGGCGGCGATCGGCAGGTAGTAGAGACCCCAATTGGCGTAAAACTTGGTCTTGCCCTCGCCGGACGGATCGTAGGAAACAGAGAGACGCGGGGCCAGCTGGTTTTCCACCTTAATGAAGCTCTTGCCGTCCTTGTTGGAGTTGTCGAAGCCTTCGCTGCGCAGGCCAAGACTCAGGCGAAGCTTCTCGTTCATCAGGCTGATGTCATCCTGGATGTAGTAAGCGGTATTCTTCACTCCGAAGGAACCACCCACCTCATAATGGCGAACACGGACACGACCAACGTTGGGAGTCGGGGTGGCGGCGTTGGCAACGTAATAGCGGTAGTAGACATGACCGGAATAGAAGATGTTGCTGTTGGCGACGTTGTCTTCAAGGTCACCACCAAAGCGCAACGTGTGATTACCCAGCTTGCCGAGGTCGCCGAGCTTCCACACGGCGTCAGCCCGGTAAGCGATACGTTCATCGACATCCGTGCCGGGCGTCAGGGCAGTCCAGTTGCCAAGCGGGAGGAGCACACCGGAACGACCGTCATAGATGGCCGGATTATTATCGCCCGCGCCCGCAACGGTCTGATTATAGCCGCCTTTGCCGTAGAGGAGGGAGAGCTGGAAGTTCTCGGTGAAATTACCGCTGTAGCGAACGATGTCGTTCTTGCCACCGCTGAAGTAGGTGGTGACACCGAAGGACTCTCCGAGCGCGCCAGTGGCATAGGTGTAGGGATGGCGATTCTCATAGACCTTGTTGGAATCGCTGAAACGGGTCCACTCGACGCGGTGGTTGTCGTTAAGCAGATAGTCAACCTTGAAGCCCCAGAACGGATTGTCTGAGGTCTGCTTGTAGAAATCCGCGGCGCCGATGCCGGCGAAGTTAGTCTCATTCTTACGATAGTTATAGATACCGTAGACGAACAGATGGTTCTTCCAGATGGGGAACCCCGCGTGGAAATTGGCCTCGGTTTCCTCAACGTAGCCACGATCACGAGCAGCGTAGATTTTGCCATCCGGCGTATAAGTATCGGGGGCATTATTTCGAAGACCGTTGCCCCGGTAATAAACATTGGCCCCGGCCACCAGCTTGTTGCTACCGCTCTTGGTGGTCGCGTTGGTCACGCCGCCCGTTGAGCGCCCATATTCAGGGCCGTAGCCACCAACCAGCACCTGGAAGTTCTCGTAGAAATCAAAGGGAACTTCGCTGAAACCGAGACCATTGCGGAAATTGGTCACGTTAAAGCCGTTGATATAAACGTTGTTTTCGGCAACCGACGCACCAGCGAAAGAGGGGGAACTGCCGAAAGCAGCATCACCCTTGCTCACACCGGGGGCCAGGTTCATGACGGAGGCAAGATCGCGCGCGACCGGCAGCAGATCGACCATCTCCTTGCGGATTTGCAGGGATGAGCCGGTCTGGGACGTGTCGATGGGCGATAAGGAGCTGCTGCCGGAGACGACAAATTTCTCCAACTGGAGGGTTTCTCCTGCGAATCGAACTGCCGTGCCGCCTCCCAGGTTTACCGAAACGCCGTCTTCCTGCTTTACGACTGCATCGCCATTCTTGGCTGTCACAATGTAATTGCCAGTTGGAAGAGAAGGAATCGTGTAGGAGCCATCGGCCTGGACTGTGGCTGTTCGGGTGAGTCCGTTACCGATATTGACGGCAGTGACTGTGGTTGCACCGGAGATGCTGCCATAAATGTAACCCTCGGCATTGGACTGAGCATAGACCGTCGTGCCGCTTACCATGAAGGTAAGGGAAAGCACGATCGCCATTGTAAAAACACCCGCCGATTGGCGGATGCGCGTGAGTGCATGAAGCACCCCGTTATTGCTAACGGAACGAGCGTTCATAGTTAGTAGTTGTGTGTTGTGTTAGGACAGAATGCCCCCTTGCGGCGGCCATTCTGTGTGGTGTTCGGGTAAGATGAATCAGGCTCGTGTCATAGATTCAACCTGAAATTTGCCCAATTGTAATAATCAACCCACCTCTGATTCGCGGGTTTATCCCCGTAAAGTCCTCTAATATTTGATCATACCAATTCGACCGGCTTTGGCGGAAAGCGAAATTTAACAATCAGGGGCGCGGGTCGGTGGTGATAGGACGCAATATCAGGAAACCCCTGAGTGCCCGGCTTGGTACCAATTTTTCTCCGCCCTTTTGACTTCAAACCCGGAAAGGTGAGGATGCCGTTGGTCGCCACGACATGGCTTATCTTGACTTGGCCAACGCCGCCGACCTGCAGGCGCAGGAGCGCTTGTGGCGAAGCCAAGGGCACGGTAAATTCACGCCGAATCTTGGTGCGTGATCGCGCGGCGTAGGCCCGGAACTCGATGGTGTAGCGACTCGCCAATTCGTGCCAGGAGCCGTCGGGGGCCTGTTGCTCGACCAGCGTCTTTTGCACCGCGGGGGCAAAGTTATGGACCATGAACTGCAGTTGCCATGCGCCACAGACCGGGGTGGTCTGCAGAATCACGGCAGGATCCCGGGCGGCCTGCTTCAGCCAGTTACACCACAGAGCCAGCCGCTTGGCGTCGGCATCAAGGATCGCCTCGTTCTGTCCCTGCCCCAGCGAAGAGCGTGTTCTGGCCCACATGGCCCGGGCCGCCTTACGACCGGCCTTCAGGGCCCGGGAAAAGTCGGACGCCGTCTTCCCGGAAAGTGTCATATAATAGATGACACTTTCCATCCCGCCCTTGGCCACCAGCCGGCGCCATTGGAAAACATCCCGGGCGGCACGGCGCACGAACAAATCGCGTTCGGCGAGATAGACCCGGAAAGCAATGCTGGCGGTAAACGCCTTGGGCCACGCATAGGCAACTGCCTGCAACCGCTCAAAGAATCGCAATTCAGCCTGATAGGACTTCAGTGATTCGTTGCCGGCGAAGACATCCCATCGGTCGTTGATCTGCCAGCGGGCATAGCCGGTGAAGGCATGGGCATCTGCCGCCAAGAGCGCCCGGGCCTGCGGTCGGGCGGATTTGGATTTGAATACCCGCTCGAGTCCCCGGGCCAGCATCGCCGTGGCGTCGTCCTGGGTCGGTTCCAGCCAGAGGTTCGCCGCGGCGGCGTCGACCACCGTGGTGGTCTCAAGCGCGAGCCGGGAGGCTTCCCAGGACGTGACCAGCAGACCGTCGGCCTTGACGATATTACAGCGCTGCCACCAAGAACGGATGTTGGCCAGCCGGTCGCCGAAGGCCGGCATCGGCTCGTGACGAAAGGCCCCGTTCATCGGGCAGCCGTAATAGCCGATGCCCTGTTTTTTCAGCGCCGGGTGCAAGTCGCGCTCCGCGAAATTGAAGAACTCGACCCGGGGTTTGCGGAGAAACGGGTAATAATACCAGTCGTAGGCGGTGATGCCGCGCGGGAGCAGCGGGATGGCATCCGGTATAAAATAAAGCATGTCCGCCCACAGGCCCAGCTGGAGACCAAGCCTGGTGACGACCCCGTGCAAGCGATGCACATGCCCCGCGAAGTGGCCGGCCAGCCCAAGGCGGGCGACTTCCTCCCGGCAGCGGGGACATTTTCCGAGATGAAAGGACTCGTCGAGGCCGACATGCACCTTGCCCGCCGTGCAGTATGGTGCGAGGTCGCGCAACAGTTTGTCGGCGATCTCCAGCGTGCGCGGATGCAGCGGGCAAATCTGCCCGCTGACCAGCGGATCGCCGTGTTCATCCCGCAACTCGTTGAGATCGCACAGGTCAGGATGCTTGATCAGGTATTGGGTATGGCCGAGCAGGTTGACGATCGGGACCACGCGAATGCCGTTTTGCGCGGCACGCAGCACCAGCTCGCCCAGCTCCTCGTAAGTGTACGCGTCGCTGCGACCGATGCCGGGCAGGCTGGGGTAGTGGACGGCGTCTTCCAGGTGCAGATAAAGTTCCTGATAGCCCCACGCGGCGTAGTGGGGGAGCAGCTTTTGAAGGAAACCCAGCTGCTCGACTTGCCGGGCGAGGTCCCATTGAAAGGCTTTGATCAACGCATGTGTCATGTAGGCGCCTGCTTGCACGCGATTCCGGGGGATGAATCGCTTGCAAGCAAGCTCCTACAAAAGGTAGGGCGCGGACTCCGTTCCGTGCCGCGGCGGCGAGCAGCCTTCGCCAAGCCTGCGACCTGCCAAGAGGGACCCTCTGCCTACCCATGGTTCAACCGCGTTTCTGCGCCAGCAATTGTTCCAGTTTCACGATATCGGCCGAGAACAAGCGGATGCCCTCGGCGGTTTTCTCCGTGGCCATGGCGTCCTCGTTCAGGGCAAAGCGGAAGCCTTTCTCGTCAAAGGATACTTTCTTCAAGTCGGCCCGTTGGGCGGCGACCGGGTCGAGCTTGCGCGCGAGGGGTTCGGTGCCCGCTTTCAATTCGGCGAGCAGGGGCGGGGCGATCGTGAGCAGGTCGCAACCTGCGAGCTCGATGATCTCGCCCTTGTTGCGGAACGACGCACCCATGACTTCCGTCGTGTAGCCGAATTTCTTGTAGTAGGTGTAGATCTGCGTGACGGACTTGACGCCGGGATCCTCGGCCGGGGCGTAATCCTTGCCGGTGTTCTTCTTGTGCCAGTCGAGGATGCGGCCGACGAAGGGCGAGATAAGCTTGATGCCGGACTCGGCGCAGGCGACGGCCTGGGCGAAGGAGAACAGCAGGGTCAGGTTGCAGTTGATTTTCTCCTTTTGCAGCTGTTCGGCGGCCTTGATGCCCTCCCAGGTCGAGGCGATCTTGATGAGGATGCGCTCGCGGGAAATGCCGGCCCTTTCGTAGAGCCCGATGATTTCACGGGCCTTGGCGAGAGTCGCCTCGCAATCGAAGGACAGGCGGGCATCGACCTCGGTCGAGACGCGGCCGGGCACGATTTCCAGGATTTCCCGGCCGAACAGGACCAGCAGGCGGTCGATGACGTGACCGATGGAGGCGGTCGGGCCGGCCTCCTTGAGGGCTTGGTCAATGAGCCAGGTATAGTCCGGCATCGCGGCCGCCTTGAGAATCAGACTGGGGTTGGTCGTGGCGTCGCGCGGGGCGAACTGCTTCATGCTGGCGAAATCGCCCGTGTCGGCGACCACGACGGTGAATTGCTTGAGTTGGTCCAGTTGGTTGGTCGGGTTCATAGGGAGGGGGTGTTTTGCGGGAGGCTGACGGACGGGTGGGCGAGGAAATAGCTTTTCAACCACGCCACGCCGCCAGATTCATCGGAGAAGGCGCCGTCGAGCTGAGATTCAAAGGCGGCATCGAGCGCCGGCTTGAAGTCAGGTCCGGGGGTCCGCCCCAGGGCGATCAGATGTCGCCCCAGCACGATGGGCTTGGGCGCAGCGTGTTCCAATGCGAGCCGGCGGGCGGCGTCGCGCAGGAAGCCGAGCCGCTTCTCCGTTTCGGCTGAGATCAAGGGAGGCCGGCCCAGGTGGTCGGAGCGCATCACGGCAATTAGGTCGTCGAGGGTGGCGGGCGCGATCTTGCGGGAGAGCCGGCGCACCGTCGTGTCGCGATATTCAGCCGGTCCGTCGTGATGGAGCAGATGATTCATGACCAACGGACGCACGAATTCGATCAGATCGAGCGGCGCACCGATGCGCGGGAGGAAGGATTCCGTCAGCGGACCGCCGGCGGCCTCGTGCTCCGGGCTGGTCCAGCGTAATTTGCCCCGCCGATCGGCCTGCCTGGTGGTGCCGGCCTTGCCGAAATCGTGGGCGAGGACCGCCAGTGAAAGCAGCCGCCGGGTCGCTGGCGACCCGTTGCGCCAGGAATCGAGCCCGACCAACGCGTCGAGGCAGCAACCCGTGTGAATGAACACATCTCCCTCCGGATGCCACTCAGGCTCCTGGGGCAGGCCGTCCAGGGCGGCGATTTCCGGATAGTGTTTCAGCCAGCCAGCCTGCTTCAGCACGAGCAATCCGATAGAGGGCTTGACGGACTTGGTGGCCCACTTGTCCCATTCGCCCCAGACGCGCTCAAGAGGCAGTTCCGCATGGGTGGCGCTGATCGAACGGCAAAGGGCGGCGGTCTCGGGGGCCAGGGTGAACTCGAACCGCGCGGCAAACTGAAAAGCCCGCAGCACCCGCAACGGATCCTCGGTGAAGGCCGGGCCGGTGTGCCGCAGGACTTTCTTCCGCAGATCAGCGATGCCATGGTGAAAATCCAGAATCCGGTCCTCCAGCGGGTCATAGACGATGGCGTTGACCGTGAAATCCCGCCGGGCCGCCGCCTCAGCCTCGGTCAGCGCCGGGTCGGGTGCGACGGCAAAGCCGCGATGCCCCGCGCCGGTCTTGGATTCGCGGCGCGGCAGGGAGAAATCGTATTCGCTGTCACCCATCCGCACCTTCAGCACGCCGAAGCTGCGCCCGACGACGTCGGTCGGACCAAAGGCCGCCAGGGCCCGCCCCATCGCCTCGTAATCCAAGCCATAGACCTCGACATCAAAGTCCTTCGGCTCAAGTCCGAGCTGCCAATCGCGCACACAGCCACCGACCAGCCGGGGCTGGCCGCCGGCGGAGCGCAGGGCGGAGAGAGCGTCGTGCAGTGGCGGAGGGATTTTCATGCTTCGGTGTGACGGACGGCGGTCCGGGTGAGCAGCAGCCAGCCGGCCAGCAGGGCCAGACCTCCGAGTGGCGTGACAGGCCACAGGAATTTGATCGGGCCGCCCAAGGCCAGACAGTACAGCGAACCGGAAAACAACACAACGCCACCAACCCAACAGACGCCGATCCACTTGATTGCCTGATTAGGCCGGTTAGCCAAGGAGAGCAGGGCGACGGCATGGATCAATTGGTAAAAAACAGCCTTTTCCCAGTTATGCTGCTGTCCGGAGGCATCCAAGGCGGCCTTTAAGCCATGAGCGCCGAATGCCCCCAGCGCCACGCCAGTAAACCCGAGCAGACCGGCGGCAATCAGAAGGAGACGGAGCGCAGATTTCATGAAGAACCAGAGTGTGCGGACATCCCGGTCGAAAACAAACACGGTTTGCATCCGGCCGGTAATTGGTGGATCAAAACAATCGCTTCGCCGGCGGAAATTATACCGTAAGCAACAGGCTTTTAGCGGTTAAACCGCCCGTTTGGTGCGATCTGAAAATGTGAAAGGTTGGGTATTGACAGGGTAGGGCGAAATCCTTCCCTTTGGCCCCTTTCCGCAAATGAAAACCTATCTGGCCAAGAAAGAGACAGTGCAGCCCAAATGGTATCTGATCGATGCCGAAGGCAAAGTGCTGGGCCGTCTCGCCGTTAAAGCCGCCAACATCCTGCGCGGCCGTAACAAGCCCACTTACACGCCCCACGTCGACACCGGAGATTTCGTGGTCGTCATCAATGCGAGCAAGGTCGTCCTCACCGGCAAGAAGGAAGAGCACACTGAATACATGTCGTTCTCCGGCTACGTCGGGGGCGAGAAGTACCGCAAGCTCGCCGACGTCCGCGTCAAGAAGCCCGAGTTCATCGTCATGCAGGCCGTCAAGGGCATGCTGCCGCGGAACCGGCTGGCCGCCAAGATGCTGACCAAGCTCCGGGTTTTCCCGGGTGCGACCCACGACCATGCGGCCCAGAACCCCGTAGTTTTAAAGTAATCCATGAGCGCTGAATCCTCCGTTTTTCTCGGCACCGGCCGTCGCAAGTCCTCCACCGCCCGCGTGCGTATTTTTGCCGGATCCGGCAAAACCGCGGTCAATGACCGCAAGTTCGAAGTCTATTTCACGCACGACAACTTCGTGCGTCGCGCGCTCGCCCCGCTCGTTACGGCGGACAGCAAGGACAAGTTCGATGTCATCGTGAACGTCGCCGGTGGCGGCATCAGCAGCCAGTCCGGCGCGGTCGCCCACGGCATTGCCCGCGCCCTGTTGAAATTCAATCCCGAGCTCCGCGTCACCCTCAAGAAGGCCGGTCACCTCACCCGTGATCCCCGCGAGAAAGAGCGCAAGAAACCCGGCCAGCCCGGCGCCCGCAAGCGCTTCCAGTTCTCCAAGCGTTAATTCGCTTACTGGAAACCACGACTTATCCAAGCGGAGCGCCTCGCGGCCTCCGCTTTTTTATTGGCACACGAAACTGCTCGATTCCCCCTCGGGAATTCATAACGCTACCTCCTCCCTTACATGAATGTCGGTATTGTCGGTGCGTCGGGATATTCCGGCGAAGTTCTGGTCAAGCTCCTCCTCGGCCACCCGTCGGTCAAACTGACGGCGGTCACTTCACGGCAGCATGCGGGCAAGTCCGTGGCCCAGGTCATCCCGGCGCTGCGAGGCACGACCGCCGAGCAGATCAAGTTCAGCGATTCCGATGCGGCGACGCTGGCCGCGCGCAACGATGTCGGCCTGTGGTTCCTGGCCCTGCCGCACGGCACGGCGGCGGAATTCGCCAAGGCGCTCGTCCCGGCCGGCCGGAAGGTGGTCGATCTCAGCGCCGACTTCCGGGTCGCCGACCTCGCGACCTACGAGAAATACTACGGCCATCACCATGCGCCCGAACTGCTGTCGTCGGCGCGTTTCATTCTGCCCGAGCTGACCGATCCCAAGTGGAAATCCGAGATCAAGCTCGCGGCGGCCCCCGGTTGCTATCCGACCGGCGCGATCGTGCCGCTGGCCCCCTTGCTCAAGGCCGGCCTCATCACCAAGGAACATATCGTGGTGAATTCATTTTCTGGTGTCAGTGGCGCGGGCAAGAAGGCCGAGGAGCAATACCTCTACGTCGAACGTGCGGAGAGCGCCAAGGCCTACGGTCTGACCAAGCACCGTCACCTCGCCGAGATCGAGGAGCAGTTGTCCGGCGCGGCCGGAGCCAGGGTTGTCGTGCAATTCAATCCCCACCTCGCCCCGATGCGGCGGGGCATCATCACCACGACCACGGTGCCGGCGGCCAAGGGTGCGACGATCGACTCGCTCTACGCCGCCTGGCGGACCGCCTATGCCGGCAAACCGTTTGTCTCGATTCTCGCCGCCGGCGAGACGCCCGACTCCGCCTATCTGACCGGCACCAACCGGCTTGATCTTTCCGCCATCCACGATGCCCGCACGGGCAATTTCGTCATCACCTCCGCGTTGGACAACCTCGTCAAGGGTGCGAGCGGCCAGGCCGTGCAGATCATGAATCTGTGGCTCGGTCTGCCGGAAACGGCGGGACTTCTTTGAATCTGTCTTCCATGACCCCACTGACCGTTACCCTTGATAGCGCCGGCCTCACCGATGTCCCCGGCTTCGATGCCACCGGTGTGGCCTGCGACATCCGCGAGAAGAACGACCCCAAGCGCCTCGATCTCGCGCTGATCTTTTCCCTCCGGCCCTGCACGGCCGCCGGCACGTTCACGACCAATGCCGTCAAGGCCGCCCCGGTGCTGCTGTGCCAGAAGCACCTCGCGCACGGCGGACCCTTCCACGGCATCGTCGCCAATTCCGGCAACGCCAACGCCTGCACCGGCCCCGACGGCCTGCGCGACGCCAACCTGACGGCCCAGCGCATCGCGGCGTCGCTCAACCTGAAGCCCACCTCATTCTTTGTCTGTTCCACCGGCCGGATCGGACAGCCGATGCCGATGGCCCGGCTCCTGAAGGGACTGGAGCGCACCGTCAGTGAAAAGGGCCGCAGCCCGGACCACGGCCACAAGGCGGCCAGCGCGATCCTGACCTCGGACACAAAACCCAAGACTGTCACGGTGAGTTTCACCTACGACGGGAAAAAGCACTTTGTCGCCGGCATCGCCAAGGGCGCGGGCATGATCCAGCCCAACATGGCCACGATGCTGGCCTTTCTCGCGACGGATTTCTCCGTACCGCGCAGCTTCCTCCAGAAGACCATCTCCGAGGCGGTCGGGGGCACGTTCAATTGCATCACGGTGGACGGCGACATGAGCACCAACGACACCGTGCTCATGCTGGCCAACGGCCACTCCGGCGTCAGCGTGGGCGACAAGAGCCCGCGCGAGCTGCGGGTGCTGTTCGCCGAGGCCGTCTGGAAGGCGTGCGAAGCCCTGGCCGAGAAGATCGTCTCCGACGGTGAGAAAATCACCAAGGTGGTGGAACTGAAGATCGCCGGGGCGGCCTCCAGCGAGGACGCGGAGAAGATTGCCCGCGCGATCGGCAACTCCCTGCTTGTGAAATCCTCCTGGTATGGGGAGGACCCCAACTGGGGCCGGCTCGCCGACGCCGCCGGTTACGCCGGGGCCAAGCTGGTCGAGGCCAAGCTGGACATCCTCTACAACGACACGCCGGCGATGACCGCGGGCAAGCCGCATCCCGAGTTCAAGCCCAAGTGGAAGGAGATCGTGAAGGCCCGCCGCTACACCATCACCCTCAACCTGCACCTGGGGAAGGCGTCATTCCGCCTGCTGGCGAGCGACCTGACCGAGGGCTACGTCAACTACAACAAGAGCGAGTGAACTGGCCGGGTGGTTGGCGCCCGCTCGTCACTCAATAATCGCTTGCACTGGCGCCCGCTTCGCCACCACATTTTGTGCAAATTTTCCCATGACCAGCCACGGGGTTTCGCGGCCGGCTCAGCAGAAGAACCAACGCTTCGAATTCATGCTCCCATTCAAAAATAAGATCCTGTTCGTCGGCTACGGCGCCGTTGCCGAGTGCACCCTGCCCATTCTCTTCAAGCACATCAAGGTGCTCGCGAAGAACGTCACCGTGATGGACTTCGCGGACCGCAAGGCCAAGCTCGCGCCCTGGATCAAGAAGGGTGTCCGCTTCGTGCGCGATCGCGTCACCGAGAGCAACATGACCAAGCTGCTGGCGAAGTACGTCGGCCCGGGCGACATCCTGATCGACCTCGCCTGGAACATCGACGCCCTCGAGATCCTGCAGTGGTGCCACGACCACGGGGTGCGCTACATCAACACCTCGACCGAGCTCTGGGATCCCTATTCGAGCGGCCCCAATGCGCACCCGACCACCAAGACGCTGTACTGGCGCCACATGAACCTGCGCCGCATGCTCAAGAAATGGAAGGCCAAGGGCCCGACCGCCGTCATCGAGCACGGCGCCAATCCCGGACTTATTTCCCACTTCGTCAAGCAGGGCCTCATCGACATCGGCACCAAGCTGGTCAAGGACAAGAAGGCCAAGGGCGCCCGCGCCGCCAGGATCACCAAATTGATCGCGGCCCGCTCGTTCAACCTCCTCGCCCAGGAACTCGGGGTGAAGGTCATCCACTGCTCCGAGCGCGACACGCAGATCACGGACAAGCCGAAGCAGGTCGACGAGTTCGTGAACACCTGGAGCATCGAGGGCTTCCGCGAGGAAGGCACCACCACGGCCGAAATGGGCTGGGGCACCCACGAGAAGACGCTGCCCAAGCACGCCTTCGAGCACACGCAAGGTCCCCGCAACCAGATCTGTCTCGCCCGCATGGGCATGAACACCTGGGTCCGCTCCTTCGTGCCCAACTGGAACATCCTCGGCATGGTCGTCCGCCACGGCGAGGCCTTCACGATCTCCGACAAGCTCACGGTCTGGAAGAACGGCAAGGCCGTCTACCGCCCGACGATGCACTACGCCTACTGCCCGTGCGACGAGGCCATCTCTTCGCTCAACGAGATGCGCGGCTACAACTACAAGCTGAACGAGAACCAGCGCATCATGAACGACGAGATCACGGCCGGTGCCGACGTCCTCGGCGCGCTCATCATGGGCCACGACTACAACGCGTGGTGGGTCGGCTCCGACCTCAGCATCGGGGAATCCCGCCGCCTGGTCCCGCACCAGAACGCCACCACCATGCAGGTCGCCATCTCCGTGGTCGCCGCCTCGATGTGGATGATCGAGAATCCCGAGTCCGGTGTCGTCGTCCCCGACGAGCTGCCGCACGACTACATTCTCAAGCTTTCCAAACCGTACCTCGGCAAGTGGATCTCGAAGCCCTACGACTGGACCCCGCTCAAGAACCGCGACACGACCTTCGACGCGCACCACAAGCCGGATCTCGACCGGAAGGATCCGTGGCAGTTCAAGAACTTCCTCGTGACGGACGCCGGGTAAGCACCCAGCAATGATCTCGAAAGCCCGGCTCCAGCAACTCGCGCAGAAACACGGCACCCCGCTGTTCGTCATCGACCATGACGCGCTGCGGAAGGCCTACCGGGAGTTCCGCCGGCACCTGCCGCGCATCCAGGCCTATTATGCGGTCAAGGCCAACCCGGACCCGCTGATCGTCCGCACCCTCTTCAAGGAGGGGGCGAGCTTCGACGTCGCCTCAATGCCGGAGTTCATGATCGTTTACGAGAACATCCGGCAGATGCCGGCCAAGCAGCGGCAGGACTGGATCTGGGACAAGATCATCTACGCCAATCCGACCAAGCCGACGGACACGCTCGAGCAGCTGAACAAATACAAGCCGCTCGTCACCTTCGACAACCTCGAGGAGATCCACAAGATCAAGCAGCACGCGCCCAACGCGGGCCTGGCCCTGCGCCTCAAGGTCCCCAACACCGGCGCGATGGTCGAGCTGTCCTCCAAGTTCGGCGCACTGCCCGGCGAGGCGGTCGATCTCATCCTGGAGGCCGACCGGCTCGGCCTGACGGTCGAGGGCATCAGCTTCCATGTCGGCAGCCAGACGACGAACTTCGAGAATTATGTCCAGGCGCTCAACCTCACGGCCAACATCTTCCAGGAGGCGCGGGATCGCGGCTACACCAAGATGAACCTGCTCGACATCGGCGGCGGCTTCCCGGCGCCGTACGATGCCTCGGTGCGGCCTTTCCCCGAGCTGGCCAAGGTCATCAACACCGAGCTCGACCGCCTTTTCCCGAAGGACATCCAGGTGCTCGCCGAGCCGGGCCGCTTCCTGGCCGCCGTGTGCGGCACGAGCGTCTCGTCGGTCATCGGCAAGGTCGTGCGCGAGGGCAAGACGAGCTACTACATCAACGACGGCGTCTATCACACCTACTCGGGCATCATCTTCGATCACTGCAAGTATCCGGTCATGGCCTTCAAGAAGGGGCCAACGAGCATCTGCTCCGTCTTCGGCCCGACTTGCGATGCGCTCGATGTGGTCTCGATGGCCGAAAACCTGCCCGACCTCAAACGCGGTGACCTCGTCTACAGCGTCAACATCGGCGCCTACAGCCACGCCTCGGCCACCTATTTCAACGGCTTTCCCCCGGCGAAGGTGATGCACGAGAACCGGTGAGTGCCATGGATATTTCCGAGATCATCGCCAAGGCGCGCGTGCTCCACGAGGCTTTGCCTTACATTCACGATTTTCGCGGCTCCATCTTCGTCGTCAAATACGGCGGCAGCTTCATGGACGACCCGGATCCGACGATGCGGCAGCGGGTGGCCACGGACATCGCGTTTCTCGCGGCCGTCGGGATTCATGTCGTCGTCGTGCACGGCGGCGGCAAGGCGATCAACCGCGCGATGGATGGCGCCGGCCTGAAGGCAAATTTTGTCAACGGTCTGCGCGTCACTGATGAGGCCACGATTGCCATCGTGAAGAAGACGCTCGACGAGGTTGTGAACAAGGACGTGTGTGACACGCTCAGCGCGGTCCGCGCCAACCCGAAGGGCCTGCCGGGCGACAGCGTGATCGTCTGCCAGAAACTCACGGTCGATGACGACGGCAAGGCCTGCGATCTCGGCTATGTCGGCGAGGTGACCGAGGTGAAGGTGAAGTTGATCAAAAAGGAGATCGCCGACGGGTTCATGCCCGTGATTTCGCCCGTGGCCGAGGGACTCGACGGCAAGCCCTACAATGTGAACGCCGATCTCGTGGCCGGCCGTGTGGCCAGCGCGCTGCGCGCCCGCCGGCTGGTCTACATGAGCGACGTGCCCGGCCTGCTGGCTGATTTCAAGAATCCGGACACGCTCATCTCCACCGTGAAAGTCAGCGAGGTCGAGGGCCTGAAGAAGAAGGGCATCATCGACAAGGGTATGCGTCCGAAGGTGCAGAGCGCCGTCCGCGCCCTCGAGGAGGGCGTGCAGCGCGTGCATTTCATCGACGGCCGGATGCCGCACAGTCTCTTGCTGGAGATTTTCACCGACAAAGGTGTAGGGACCGAAATTGTACACGGCTGAACCGGCCGGATGCCGCACTGCGGGCGTGCATTTGACCCGGCGTTTCGTAAGCTCCCGCTTTCTTTTTATATGTCGCAGCCATCCATCGTCCGCACGAACACCGCCGAGCTTTATGACGCCTATGTCATGAAGAACTTTGCACGCGCACCGCTCACGCTCGTGCGCGGGGCGGGAGTCACGGCGTGGGACGACACCGGCAAGGCCTACCTTGATTTCGCCTCGGGCATTGCCGTCAACGCACTCGGGCATTGCCACCCGGTCTGGATCGAGGCCATCCGGCGCCAAGCCGGGGAGTTGATTCATGTCAGTAATCTATACCGCAATCCCAACTACGGTGAACTGGCGCGGCGGCTGGTGCAGCAGGCCGGGCCCGGTCGGGTTTTCCTGTGCAACAGCGGCACCGAGGCCAATGAGGGCCTGATCAAGCTCGCGCGGTTGCATGGTGTCCGGAAGTCCGGCGAGGAGGGCAAGTGCTACAAGATCATCTGCGCGAAGAATGCGTTTCACGGCCGGACCTTCGGCGGCATGAGCGCCACGCCGCAGGAGAAGATCCAGAAAGGCTTCCGGCCGCTGGTGCCGGGTTTTGCCTTTGGCGAGCTGAACAACCTGCCAAGCTTTGCCGGGCTGATTGACGGACAGACGGCCGCCATCTTCCTCGAGACAGTACAGGGCGAGGGCGGGGTGGTGCCCTGCACGGACGAATTTCTCTGGGGAGTGCGGAAACTCTGCGACCAGCACAACCTGCTGCTCATGCTCGATGAGGTGCAGTGCGGGATCGGGCGCACGGGGACGTTTTTCGCGTTCCAGCATTCCGGCGTGCGCGCCGACGCCATCGGCATGGCCAAGGGCATGGCCAACGGTTTCCCGATGGGCGCGATCTGGGCGGCGGAGAAACATGCCGAACTGTTCACGCCCGGTTCCCATGGCACGACCTTTGGCGGTTCGCCGCTCGCCTGCGCGGCCGCCCTGGCGGTGCTGGACGTCATCGCCGGCGAAAATCTCCTGGAAAAAGTGCGGACCAACGGCACGGCGTGGCGCGCGGAACTCGACCAGCTCGTCACGGAATTTCCCAAGCAACTGAAGGCTGTGACCGGCCGCGGCTACATGATCGGCCTGGTGCTGCAAAGCGATCCGACCCCCTTGGTCGCCGCCCTGCGCGAGGCCGGATTGCTGGCGGTGGCCGCCGGCGGGAACAGCATCCGGCTGCTGCCCCCGCTGATCGCGACGAAAGGAGACCTCGACCGGGCAACGGCGATAATCCGCACGGTGCTCATTCGGCTAAACGGAGGGTCGGCCACATGAGGCATTTTCTCAAAGAGACCGATTTCTCCCGCGCCGAGGTGGCCGAGATCTTTGACCTGGCCCGCGACCTGAAACGGAAGCGGGGCAAACGCCTGAAGCTGCTCGCCGGGCAGACCTGGGCGATGGTTTTCGCCAAGTCGAGCACCCGCACCCGCGTGTCGTTTGAGGTGGCGATCCACGAACTCGGCGGCAACCCGCTCTTTCTCAATACCAACGACATTCAGATCGGCCGGGGTGAGACCATCTCCGACACGGCCAAGGTGCTGGCGCGCTTCGTGCATGGTCTCATCGTGCGCACCTACGCGCAGAAGGACTTGGAAGAGCTGGCGGGGCACGGGGGCCTGCCCGTGATCAACGCCCTGACCGATTACCTGCATCCGTGTCAGATTTATGCCGATGCGTTCACGGCGGCGGAACGCTGGGCCGGGCCCCAGGGCGACCTGCTGGCGGCGCTCAAGGGACGCAAGATCGCGTTCCTGGGCGACACGCGCTTCAACATGGCCAATTCGTGGATCCTCGGCGCCAATCTGTTCGGCATGAAGATTTCGCTGGCCGGACCGAAGGGGTACGAGCCGGGTGCGGCCATCCGGGCCGACGTGAAAAAGCTCGGAGGTGGCTTCCAGTTCACCACGGATCCCTACGAGGCCGTGGCCGGCGCCGATGTCGTTTACACTGATGTGTGGACCAGCATGGGGCAGGAGAAGGAGGCCGCCGAGCGCACCCGGCAGTTGCTGCCCTTTCAGGTGACGAAAAAACTTTTTGGCGCCGCGAAGAAGGACGCCCTGTTCATGCACTGCCTGCCGGCGCATGCGGGAGAGGAAGTGACCCAGGAGGTCTTGGATAATCCCCGCTGTGTCATCTTCGACGAGGCGGAAAACCGGCTTCACGCGCAGAAAGCCATTCTGGCCAAGCTGGCCCAGGTGCGGGGCTAGCCCATTTACGGCTCAATGATATAGCTCACCCGGTTGGAGGTGATTTTCCGGAAAAATCCCGTGGTGAGATTGCCATCATCAAGCTTGGCATCAATCTCCAGCAGCTGGGCATCCGTCACGGTGAAGTTGGAAACGGAGATGCCTGCCAGAAATTCCGGCCGGCTGTAGTCCCAGTTCCAGCGCCCGCCCAAGGTGTTTGGGTTGGCGGTCCAGGCGTCCTGCTTGAAGTCACCGCTCATTCCCGCCGGCACGACTCCCGCACCCGTGTTCGCGGGCCACGTGCCGGTCTGCGTGTTATACACCTCAAACGCCTGCACGAAGATGCGGAAATCATTTATCGCCCGCGCATTTTGCGAAGCACGCTGATTGCGTTGAAACGCAGGGATGGCCAATGCCGCCAGCAAGCCGATGATAACGACGACGACCATGATCTCCACCAGTGTGAAACCGTGGGGGAGGGCAAGGCCGGGCCGATGGCGTGCGTTGCTCATGGGGCTGGTGCCAGCGTCGCAGTGTATCGGGCCAAATGCAATACAGCTGAACCTGCGCAGGGTGTAATACGCGATTTTTACTTTGCGCACGGGAGGTCATCGCCAACACTGCCAAGTCATCATGAAGATCGTTCTCGCCTACTCGGGTGGTCTCGACACCTCGGTCATCGTCCAATGGCTTAAGGAAACCTACGACGCGGAAATCGTCACTTTTGCCGCCGATATCGGCCAGGAAGAGGAGCTTAAAGGTCTGCCCGCCAAGGCGAGGAAAACGGGTGCGACCAAGCATTACACCCTCGATTTGGTCGAGGAGTTCGCCCGGGATTTCATCTATCCCATGGTCCGGGCCAATGCGATTTATGAGGGCCAGTATTATCTCGGCACCTCGATTGCGCGCCCCCTCATCGCCAAGGCCCAGGTCGCCATCGCTAAAAAAGAAAAGGCCGACACCGTCGCGCACGGCGCCACCGGCAAGGGCAATGACCAATGCCGCTTCGAGCTCACCTACATGGCGCTCAATCCGCGGCTCACCATCCTGGCGCCATGGAAGATCGAGAAATTCCGGGAGGAATTTCCCGGCCGGGCCGAGATGATCGAGTATTGCCGCAAGCATCGCATCCCCGTCGAGGCCTCGCTCAAGAAGCCCTATTCGATGGACCGCAATCTCCTGCACATTTCCTACGAGGCCGGCATCCTCGAAGACCCGTGGTTTGACCCGACAACCAAGGCGAACAAGGGCATGTTCAAGCTCTCGGTCTCCCCGGAAGACGCCCCCAACAAGCCGGAATACGTCGAACTGGATTTTCTCCAGGGCAACTGTGTCGCCGTGAACGGCAAAAAACTCTCGCCGGCCGGCGTGTTGAAGGCCCTGAATAAACTTGGCGGCAAACACGGCATCGGCCGCGTCGATCTGGTCGAGAACCGCTTTGTCGGCATGAAGTCCCGCGGGGTTTACGAGACGCCCGGCGGCACCATCCTCATGCAGGGCCACCGCCAGGTCGAATCGCTCACGATGGACCGCGAGGTCATGCACCTGCGCGACTCGCTCATTCCGAAATACGCCGAGCTGGTTTACTATGGGTTCTGGTTCGCGCCCGAGCGTGAGGCCCTGCAGGCGCTCGTGGACGAATCGCAGAAGCACGTCACCGGCACGGTCCGCCTCAAGCTCTACAAGGGCAACATCATCACCTGTGGCCGGAAGTCGAAGTACTCGCTCTATGACATGAACATCGCCTCCATGGAGGGGGTGAAGTCGTGGTACAACCAGAGCGACTCCACGGGCTTCATCCGTCTGAACGGCCTGCGGCTGCGGGCGCGCTATTTCGCCCAAGGCGGCCCCAAGGCCTGAATCCTGCGATTCGGCGCGAAAATCTGGCGTTTCGTCGCAATTTACCCGCTGGCCGGCTGAACGTTGGGAGGATGTCCAAACGGACCGCTTCAACTGCAACCTGATGACGACGACCCCCTCCCTAAAACACTGGTGGATCACCTTGGCTATGTGCGGCGTGGGGGCGTTCATGCTGGCCATTTTCCTGGGTCCGCGCCGCGGACTGCCGGTTCTCCCGCGAGCCCCGGGGGAGGAGAACCTCCTCCGGATCGCCTACACGCAGAATCTGCAGCCCGATCCGCATCAGCGTGCGCAACCCCTGCCGTTGCAAAACCAGTTCATTCTCAGCCTCTGGGAGCCGCTGATCGAATGCGATCCCGCCACCGGTCAGCCGCGACCGGCCGCCGCCGAGAGCTGGCAATGGTCGGACGACCGTCTCACGCTCACGGTGAAACTTCGTCCCGAGGGACGTTGGAGCAACGGCGAGCCGGTGACCGCCCGGGATTTTGTCCGCGCGTGGCGGCGACTGCTGCACCAGCCACTGGAAACGGCCTCGGTTTTGTTTCCACTCAGGAATGCCGAGGCGCTGCATCGCGGCAGGATGCAGGGCGATGAACATCTCGGGGTGGAGGCCGTGGACGACCGGACGTTGCGTCTCACCCTGGCGGGGATCCGCTCGACGCTCCTGGCTGAGTTGGCCGATCCGCTGTTTGCCCCCGTGCATGAATCCATGGAGGCCGTGCTTCAGGCCAAGGCTTACTGGACCCACCCGGAAAAACTCGTGACCAACGGGGCCTTCCAGTTGGAACAGGCGCGGGCCGACGGTTACGAGTTGCGGGCCTGCCCGCATTATCGCGACCGGACGGGACTCAAGCTGGCCGGGGTGCGTTTCATCCGGGTGGGCAACATGAACATGGGGCAATTGCTGGCCGCCGCCGGACAGGTCGATGTGCTGTCGCCCATCCCCGGCCAGGAGGCGGCCCGGCTGCCCACCAACCGGTGCTTCTCCGAGGAGAGCGAGCTGGCCCTGAGCGTGAGCACGCTTGATCTCAACGTCACCCGTGGTCCGCTGCGGGATCCGCGGGTGAGGCGGGCGTTGTCCCTCGCGCTGGACCGGGCCGGATCGATCCAGAACGAGGACCGCGAAAACTTTGTCCCCGCCTTTGCGTGGGTGCCGGACATGCCCGGCCGGCCGGGATTGTCGCTGTTGCACGAGGATGCCGGCGAGGCCCGCCGCTTGCTGGCCGAGGCGGGCTATCCGGATGGGCGGGGATTTCCCGTGCTGGTGATGCCGGTGGCGCCCGCTTGGAAAGGCTATACTTACCTGCAGGAATGGACGGACCGCTGGTATCGCGAGCTTGGCATCCGCACCTATCTGGCCTATGAAAAGGAATCGGCGCGCAAGGAGCGCATGACCTCGGGTGACTACGACGTTTACCACAACGGATTGCTGGCCACGGTGCCCGATGCCGGCGACATGCTCGCCACTTTCGCCCTGCCCGGTGTCTACAATGCAACGCGCTGGGAGAATCCCGAGGTGAACCAGCTCCTGGCCAAGGCGGACAGAAAGTCGGGTATGGAACGACTGGCCTTGCTGGAACAGGCCGAGCGTATCGTCATGGCCGAAGTACCGACCATCCCGATGATGTTTGACCAGCGTCGCACCCTGCTGGCGATCGAGGTGGGCGGGTGGTATGCCGACCCGCTGGGGCGCCAGTCCCTCAAGCATCTTTGCATCCGGGCCATGCCGGTGGAAGGCACGACGGAGCGGAGGTCATTATGAGCCAGGACAAAGCCTATCTGCGTGACTGGCGCTTCTGGGGCGGGCTCTGGCTGGCGGGCACGGTCGTGCTGGCCGGGGCGCTGCTGTGGGATGCCCGCTCGTGGCTGAGTGGCGCGCCGGAAGCATCGTTCCGCGGCACCGCGCTGCGCCTGTGGCCGGTCAGCGTGATGTGGTGGTTTCTGGCGCCACTGATTCTCTGGCTGCAAGTCCAGCTGACGCTGCCGGAGCGCCGCTGGCCGCTGGCCCTGTTGCTGCACGGGTTGATGGCCGTGTTGATCACCGGTCTCTTCATCATCATCGAGGCCACGCGGCTGATGCTGGCGAATCACCTGCCGTGGTCGTTTCTGCCCGTCATCATCCATGATTTGAGGGCCGTGGGCCGCTGGGATTACACGCCGCTGCTGATTTACTGCACGATGATTTTCGCACTCTACGCCGTGGGCTTCTACCGCCAGTGGCGGGTGGGGCAGTTGCTCACCAGCGAGCTGCGGGTGGCCAACGCCCGGCTGGAAACCCGGTTGGTGCGGGCCAGCCTTGACGCCCTGAAGATGCAGTTGCACCCCCATTTTCTCTTCAACACCCTGAATTCCATCACGAGCCTCATCCGTAATGACCGTTCGCGGGAGGCGGAGGAGGTTGTCGCCGGGCTGGGCGAGCTGTTGCGCCGGGCCTTGGAGCACCGGCAGGAGGCCATGGACACACTCGAGCGGGAGTTGGAATTTTTGCGGCGCTACTTCGAGATCGAGCGGGTCAGGTTCCAGGACCGGCTGGAGGTCGAATACGACATCAGTCCCGACTGCCGGTCCGCCTTGGTGCCCTGCCTGATGCTGCAGCCGCTGGCGGAGAACGCCATGAAGCACGGTATCTCGCGCGATCCCTCGGCCCGGTTGCTGCGGGTCAGCGCCCGCCGGGAGAAGTCCCGGCTGGTGCTGACCGTCTACAATGACGGACCCGCGCTGCCGCGGGATGAGCTGGTCAGCGGCTCGGGCATCGGGGTGCAAAATACCCGCGCCCGGCTGCACATGCTTTATGAAGATGAGGCAAAGTTCGAATTGCGCGACCAGCCGCCCCGGGGTGTCATGGCGCGCATAACCCTGCCATTCACGCTGGCCTCCGCCCAATGACCGCGACCGCCACCATCATCCGCACCATGATCGTCGACGACGAGGTCCTGGCCCGGCAAAATGTCGAGGCGTTGCTGCGGCCCGACCCCGACATCCAGATCATCGCGCAGTTCGGCAACGGCCCGCAGGCACTCGAAGCCATCAAGCAGCAGCAACCCGATCTGCTGTTCCTGGATGTACAGATGCCCGGCATCTCCGGCTTTGAGGTGCTGGCCAAGCTTCCGCCCGTTTCCCTGCCGCAGGTGGTGTTTGTCACCGCGCACGATCAGTTCGCCTTGCAGGCCTTCGAGGTCCATGCGGTCGATTACGTGCTCAAGCCCTTCAATCGCGCCCGCTTCACGGACGCGCTCAACCGGGCGAAATTCGCCGTCCGCAACCGCGACCAGCATGATCTCAGCAAGCGGCTTGATGACATCATGGGTGCCCTGCAGCGGCTCAAGGCCCGGGGCGCCACCGCCGAGGGCCTTGCCGCCGCCCGGCCGCACGAGGATGACCGCCGGCTCTTCATCCGGTGCGACGGCGAGATTCACATGCTTTCGCCGGACGACATTCTCTGGATCGAGTCCGACGGTGACTACGTGCGGCTCCATTCGACCGACAAGTCGCGCTTTGTGCGGATGTCGCTCCAGAAGATGATGGAGAAGCTCGACCCCAAACACTTCGTGCGCATCCACCGCTCGACGATCGTCAACCTCCGGCACATGAAGAAGACCGGTCCGGCACTCTACGGCGAATACAGCGTCGAACTGACGAGCGGCATGAAACTGCGCGTGAGCCGCACTTTTGTGCACGAACTCAAGGCGCACCTCTGAACTCCGCTCCGTCCCGCGCAAGGGAAAGGCGCGCCTGTTTTAGCAGGCGCGCCGAATAATAATGGCCGGGGCGAGGTCAGAGCTTCTTCTCGATCCCGAAGTAGACAAAGCGGCCGGTGGCGTTGTAGATGAAACCGGGATAGCCGTTGGAGTTATTGGCGAAGCTGGAGGCAAACGGCGGCGCCTTGTCGAAGAGGTTGTTGCAGCCAATGGTAAGTTTCGTATCGGTGTACCAGCGGGGCTTGGCCTCCTTGCCGGCGGGGAAGAGCTGATAAGCTACCTGCAGGTCGAACACGGTGGTGGCCTTCACCCGGAACGGGTTGCCGTCCGCGTCGAAGTCCTGAAATCCGTGGGTGTAAGTGGCCTGCAGACGGGAACTGATTCCTTTGTGGTTCCAGGACAGATAGCCGATGGACTTCCATTTAAGGTAAGCATCATCACCCGCGGTGCCGGGCACCTCGGTGTCGATGAGCTCGACCAGCGGCAGGCTTGCATCCGAGGAATTCCGGTAGGAATCCATGTAGGTGGCGGTGAGCCCGGTTTCGAACTGACCGGAACTGACGGTCTTCCACAGGTAGCTGGCGGAGAAGTCCAGGCCCTTGACCTTGGTCACGCCCAGGTTGCGGAATACCGAGCGGACCTGGATGAGGTTCCCGGCGGAATCCCGGATGATGGCCTCGCCGGGTATCAGCGGCTGGCCGGCCACCGCGCGATCCGCCACGTCCTGCTGGTTGGCCGAGACCTGGCCGTTCTGTTCGATCTGCCAAAGATCCATCGACCAGGTGAAGCCGTCGAGGGCGCCCTTGGGCGACCAGACCAGGCCGAGGTTCACCGACTTGGAATCCTCGGCATTCAAGTGGGGATTGCCCGCGATGGTGATGTTCTGCTCCGGCTCGTTGGCGCCGGTTGCCGGATCCGTGATCGGGGTCAACGCCGCGACGGGAGGTGAGTAGAGCTGATAGAGCGACGGTTCCTTGAAGCCTTCGCCGTAGCTGCCGCGGAAAACCAGGGAGCCATCGGAGAGTGGTTCCCAGCGGAGACCGACCTTGGGCACAAAGGTGCTGCGGTTGCTGGTGAAGAACTTCTCGTAGCGGGCCGCGAGATTCAGCGAAAGACGGTGCACGCCGGACACGGCATTTTTGTCCGTGACAAAGGGCACCTCGAATTCGGTGAAGACCGAGCCGATCTTGCGCTGGCGCGCGATCGGCGACGACGGCGCCGTGCCGAGGATGTCAGCCGATTGCAGGGCCGAATCGGGCAGCTGGGTGATGGATTCACGGTAGAACTCGGTGCCCAGGGCAAAGCCGATATCGCCACCGGAAATCTCCATCAGGCGGCCCGTGCTCAGGGTGGCCCCGGCATCGACCAATCGGGCGGTGTTTTCGTCACGCTGGTAGTGTGTGGCGAAGGCGACCGGGGCGGTGTTTGAGGCGATGGGATTCCGGTAATAGCCGAACGGATTGTACGGCTGGGTGGTGCCGATGTAGCTCGGGCTGGATGGATTGAAGATCGGATCCGCCTCATTCATCGCCCGAAGGAACCGCGAGGTGGAGATGAGCTTGGCGTTAAGGTTATTGGTGATGGAGCTGAAACGAATGCTGGTGTCGAAGCTCCACTTGTCGGCGATGTTGTCCACCCGGAAGCCACCGGTCACCGCCAGGGCCGTATTGCGGTTCTTGAAGATGCGATTACCAAACTCCGCGAGGCGGATGCGGGACGAACCAGCGATGTCCTGATTGAACGGGTTGAAGGGATTGTAGGCTCCGGTCACGGCTGTGCGCCCACCGCCGTCCGCGATTTCAGCCGGAGTCAGTATGGGATTGGGGGTGCGGGCGGGTATGACAATCGTGGTCTGGCCCGGCGTGGCAAAATTGCCGGTCGCGAAGGGGGCCAGCTCGTCGACCTGCATAACTTGCTGGAAGAAGGCGTCGCCGTAAGTACGGACGTTGTCGGAGTATAGCTTCCGTTCCCAAGATGCGAAAAGGCCCTTGCGGGTGGTCTCAGGGAACGAACCAGCGGCCTCGTTGAAGTTGTAACTGGAGCGGCGGCCGCTGGAGTAGGTGTAGGCGCTGGCCGGCAACAGACCGTTGTTGTTGGCGTTCTGGTTGCCCGCAGCTGGGACCAAGGTGCCGGGTTCGTTCGGGCCGGTGGTGCCAAAGAAAACGCTGCTGGTGGCGGACACCCCTGGAATGGTTCCACCCGGAGCGAGGCCCAGCGCCTGCTCCACCGCGGTGCGCGAGAGCTGCAGGTTGGGCGGCGAGGAATTCGAGCTGAGGAACGGAGGCACGGCCGAATAGGCCCGGTCGCGCTGGAAGATGGCCTGGCGGCTCTGGAAGTTTATCCCGATCATGACATTGCCCTTGTCGCTGCCTGCACCCCAGATGACGGAGGCATTGAGGTCGGAAGAATCTTTCTCGGTCGTGTTGCCGTAGGCGACGGAAGCCGTCGCCCCATTGTAATTCTTGCGCAGGATGATGTTTACGACTCCGGCGACCGCATCCGCGCCATAGACGGCCGAGGCGCCGTCCTTGAGCACTTCGATCCGCTCGATGGCGGCCAGCGGGATGGAGTTGATGTCCACAAACGCGCTCGTGCCATTGGCGCCGACGGGATACGGGGCAAGCCGCCGGCCGTTCACCAGGGTCAGCGTGTAATCCGGCCCCAGCCCGCGCAACGAGGGCGCTGTTGCCCCGGGAGTAAATCCGGTGGCGTTGTTGGTGAAGGGGACGCCCCCACCGTTGGAGAGCGACATGCGCTGCAGCAGCTCCGTCGTACTGAACACCCCGCTTTGCTCGATCAGTTTGCGGTCAATGGTCTGCACCGGGAAGGTGCGAGCTTCGGCGGCCATCTCGGTGGAAGGAATGTTCGAACCCGTCACGACATAGCGTTCGAGGGTCACGGTGTCGGGTTCATTAGTGGCACTTTGCTCCTGGGCGGGGACAGTCAGGCAAAGGGAAAGTCCGGTGCCGGCCAAGCCGACTGCACGCAAAACCTTCCCGAACGTGGCGGGAGTGTAGTTCTTCATGATGGTGTGTAAAAGCAAGGCCGGGCGGCCTGCCCGTTTGCTTTGGTGGCCATAGGCAACCCGCACTTCGTCTCACCGCTCAACGGCGATACGACGAAGCGACGAAAACACGCGCCGAAACTGCGTCCCACCGCGACAGACGGGCCAATCATTCGCACGTGTGTCATACCGGGTGGTCTCCGGGTCAGGCCGTTCGACATTTTTGTCGGCCCCAAACCACAGGTGGGACCTGTCCCGTTTCACGGGTGGTTGGTCGCGGAAGGGTTGTGGTCTGCGGCCATCAGCCCAGTCTCTGGGCATGAAATTACTCAGACTCGCCCCGGCCTTGCTGGCCGCCACTTGGGCCTTCGCCCAGAACCCACCCCCGGTGAATCACGATTTCGACTTTTGGGTCGGTGATTGGACAGTGACCAACCAGGCCAACGGCAGGCTGGCCGGCCACAATCTGATCGAACTGAGGCACGATGGCCGTGTGCTCGTGGAAAACTACTCCACGCCCGGAGCCTACACCGGGATGAGTCTCAACGCTTATGATGGCGGGGCCAAACAATGGCACCAATGCTGGATGGACAGCAGCGGAGGGGTGCTCGATCTCTACGGTGGTCTTGCGGAAGGGAAAATGGTGCTGACGGGTGAGACCCCGCGGACCAGTGGCACGCGGCAGCTGCAGCGCATCACCTGGACACCCAACCCTGATGGCACGGTGCGGCAGCACTGGGAGCAGTCGACGGATGGCGGCAAGTCGTGGACCACCGCCTTCGACGGCCTCTACCGGAGGAAATCCGGCTGAGGCGATGCCGCCGGGCAGCTCAGAATAGCGCCTGCGCCGCCACGCCGACGGCTGTGATCGGACCCTGGTCGCCGAGGCCGTCGATCATGCGGTCGGCCTTTTTCATCGTGGACTGCACACTGAGGTAGAGGCTGTCGTCGGAAATCAGCTTGCCCAGGGTACCCTGGCCGCTGTTGAGCTTGTCCGAAACCTCGCGCAGATTGTTGAGCGAAACCTTGAGGCTGCTGGCCGTGGGCTCGTCGTAGAGCAGCACGCCCAGCGTGCCCTTGCCGGCCTTCACATCGGCCACGATGCCCTTGGTGTCGCTCATGAAGGTGCGGGCATCGGCCGCGGCCAGTTTGATCTCGCTCACGCCGGCGAGCAGCTCGTCGTGCAGTTTGGCATCGTTGACGAGTTTGCCGAAGGTGCCCTCGCCGGCTTTGATCTTGGCGGTGACGTCCTGCAGGTTGCTGATGGTTTCCGTGAGCTTGGGCCCGTTTTCCGTGACCAGCTTGTCGATGCGCTGAAATATGCCGCCGCCTTCGCCGCCGGTGCCCATGGCCTTGCCGATCTCGCCGACGACCTGCTCGAGCTTGGAGCCGAGATTGCCGAGCTGGCTGATGACCTCGCTCATGTCCACCGTGGCCTTGGTCTGGATTTCGTCCTGATCCTTCAGCAGCGCTCCGCCGGGCGTGCCGAAGGTGATGCCGAGGTAGTTGCTGCCGAGGAGACTGGATTGCTCAACGCTGGCGACTGCATCCGTCGGAATCTTGACGGTGGGTTCAATGGCGAGCACGGCCTCAACGCGGTTACCGGCGAGACGGGTGAGTTCGACGGCGCCGACTTTCACACCGGCCATGCGGATCTCATCGCCGGTCTTGAGGCCCTTGAGGTTGGCGAAGCCGGCGACCAGCGTGTAGCCGGGCTTTTTGAAGAGCCGTCCGCCGTTGAGCGACTCGAAGGTGATCCAGGCAAGCGCCAGCCCCAGCAGGAAGAAAAGGCCGACGCGGATGGTTTGTGATGTATTGTTCATGACGTTACTCCAGTTGTTTGAAGCGGGGATTCTTGAGGTCGATGACCGGGTTGAGGAAGTTGGCGATGACGGGATCGGCGGGGGACTTGAAGTCGGCAGGCTTGCCGACACCCCGGATGCGGCCGTCCATGACAAAGGCGAGGCGGTCGGCGATGTTGAAGGCGAGGTCGCGGTCGTGGGTCACGACAATGCTGGTGACGGCGGTCTGCTCGCGGAGGGTGGCGATGATCTCGGTGAGGGTGGCCGACATCACCGGGTCGAGCTCGGAGGTGGGCTCGTCATAGAGGAGCAGCTGGGGCTCCATCACGAGGGCGCGGGCGATGGCGACCCGCTTCTTCATGCCGCCGGAGAGATCGGAGGGGAATTTATTCGCGGCCTTTTCCAGTGACAGGATGGAGAGGGCGTGCATGACGCGTTCGCGGATGCCGGCCTCGTTGCATTCCCGGTGTTCGCGGGGATAGAGCGCCAGGTTGTCATAGACCGAGAGCGAGTTGAACAGGGCGCCCGCCTGGAAGACGAGGGCGAGGTGGACCTTGTTGCGTGTCTCGGGGTCGGCGGCGTCGTATTCGCCGATGCGCACCTCGCCACTGGTCGCGGTCTCGAGGCCGGCGATATGCTTCAGGAGCACCGTCTTGCCGGAGCCGCTGGGACCCATGATGCAAAAAATCTCGCCGGGCCTTACCTCGAGGTCGATGTCGTGGAGCACGGTGGTCCGGCCAAATTTCTTGGTCAGCTTGGCGACGGTGATGCCGAACGTTTTGCCGATGAAGGGGGTGGCGGTATAGGCGTTGCTCATGACATGAGGAGGGCTTTGGTGACAAAGTAGTCGAGCACCAGGATGAGGATGAGCGAGGTCACCACGGCCTTGGTGACGGAGGCACCAATCTCGCGCGGGCCGCCGCGCGTGTTGAGGCCGATGTAACAGCACACGAGCACGATCACAAAGCCGAAGACCTCGGCCTTGATCAGGCCGTCGGTCACGTCATGCACTTTCATGTATTCCTTCAGGGCCGTGAAGTAGGCCTCGGAGTCGACGGAGATGGAGTGGGTGTATTCACAGACCAGCGCCCCGCCGTACCAGCCGCAGAGGTTGGCGATGATGGCCAGGACGGGCATCATGACCACGATCGCCGCCAGCCGGGGCAGGACCAGCATGCGCTCGGGCGGGATGTTCATGGTCGTGAGGGCGTCGATCTCCTGGTAAACCTTCATCGAGGCCAGCTCGGCGGTGATGGCGGAGCCGACGCGGCCGGCGATCAGGATGGCCACCATGACCGGGCCGAGTTCGCGGGCCATGGTGAGACCGACCAGCGTGCCGATGAACTGCTTGGCACCGAAATTCTCCATGCTGTAACCGCTTTGCAGCGCGAGCACGCTGCCGATGAAAAAGCTCAGGATCGTGACGATGGGCAGGGAGGTGTAGCCGATGAGGTAGCATTGCTCGATGAAGCGGGCCCGTTGGCGAGGCAACGTGCCGATGAACTTCAGCGAGCGCATCAGCAGGAGCAGGGTGCCCCCGATGTGGCCGAGAATGGCGGTGAGGTGATTCATGGCGTGGCTTGGTTGGCCTTGATAGCGGCTTTGGGGCGAAAATCGAACAGGAAGAGGCGCCAGCGTTCCCCGGTGCGCCGCTGCAACCCGATGACCCCATTGCCCAGGGCAAAGCGTCGGCGCGAGGCGTCGGCGTGGACGCTCAGGAGCGGGCCGAGGTGAAACTCCTTGGCCATCGGGCTGTGCCGGTAGGTCAAGGCGTTCCAGAGCACCGAGTGGCGGGCGGAGGCGTCGGGATACCGCTCGTAGCGATAGACCGCGAACAGCGGGGACCATAACTGGCGCACCGTTTCGTTGCCCGGGAAGAAGACCTCGAAAGGACTCAGGGCCTGCACCTGCCGGCGGCCGGCACCATTGTTCCAGGAACTGAACAGGGGCCAGAGATGAGTCTTGTGGGCGGGCGCGGCCGCGGGATTGGCCAGACTTTGCTGGGCCAGCGACCAATAGAGGAAAAACAGCAACTGGTTCTTTTGCTGCGCTACGCCGTCGGCCTGCCAGTGTTGGTGGCGATACAGCGGCCAGAGCAACCAGGTCTTGTCCGAGCCCTTGATGACCGAATGCGTGTAGAAGGGAGCCCAGCGGTTGACCCGGCGGTCGTCGCCACGACCCTGCACAAGGAAAGGCCAGAAATACCGCTGCTCGTCGTAGCGATAGGGAATGGTGCGGTGGGCGTAGCCGAAGAACGGCCAGGCATAGGTCTCACTGATATAGCCCGGGCCTGTGTCGCGCGTGTAGAAGGGCAGGGCACCGATCTTCACGTCGGGCGTTTCCTCGGAGAGGTTGGTGGCGGACTTGTAGATCAGCGGCCAGAGATAGAATTGCCGGTCATAGTCCTCGTCGCGTCCACTCCGGCCGAAGAGCGGCCAGAATTCAAAGCCATGGTGCCCCGCCCCGTCGATGAAGCGCAGAAACGGCCAGGGCGCATGGGTCACCAACCGTTCGTTTTTCTCGGTGTGGGCATAAAACGGGAAGAGGACAAAGTTGATCTGGTCCTTGCCAAAACGGTTCTTGATCGTCCCGCCGAAAGGGAAAAAGGCCCGGTAGCTGTCGGCGGGATTATCCGCCTCGCGGGAGAAGTAGAACGGCCAGACATCAAACCGATGGTCCTGGTGCTCGGGGTCCTCCGCGTCCGCGCGGGAGTTCACCAGTTGGAAAAAACTGAACGACCGGTATTCCCCCTCCCGCCGCCAGGTGAAAAAGGGATAGAGGGCATTGCGCTGCTCCAGATCACCGGTGCGGGTTTGCTGGTAAAGGGGACGCAGGCCGGCCGACTCCCCGGGACCGGCCTGAGTGTAGATGAGCGGCCCGAGCCATTGGGAGGAGGCCGCCTCGGTTCCCTCGGCACTGCGATGCACATAGAACGGCCAATAGTTTTCCTCGTCACCACGGCCGGAGACGGTCAGGAGCAGGGCGGCGCAAAGCAGCCGGTCGACTAGACGGCGAAAGAGCATGCGTGGTGTGCTGGATAAGGCATTGCCTTGGTGGCGGTTGAAAGTCAGTCAGGTCAGGATGACTTTCTACCAAAGCGGAGGAAATAGGTTAGGAAGGAAGTGGGCAAATGCTATGTTTCAACCGCCAGTTGGAGAAAGGGTTCCACTAAATAAATACGATTGGATTGGGGACTTGGCCGCCTAGGTTATTACCATGCGTATCACAGGTGGCCAGGCTCGCGGCATCCCACTCGCCCTGCCCAAGGGCGATACGGTGCGACCGGCCACGGATGCCCTGCGCCAAGCCGTGTTCTCGAGTCTGGCAGCCCGGGTAGCGGGGACGCGGTTTATGGACTTGTTTGCCGGCAGCGGCGCCTATGGCTTGGAAGCATTGAGCCGCGGCTCGACGGGCGGGGTTTTTGTGGAGAAAAACGCGAAAACGGCGGAGTTTATCCACCGAAACATTGCGGCGGTGTGCAAGAGTCTTGGGCGCACCACCGATGGCCTGCAGGTCATCACCGCGGACGCCACGAGTACGAGGCCCGGCGAGCCGCCGGACTTGGTATTCATCGATCCACCATACGAAATCATCGCAGATGTCGCGCCGCGGTTGTTTGCGCGGCTGGATGCGCTGCTGGCGGCCCAACCTGACCCTTTGATCATTTTTGAAATGCCAGGAGAACTCAGCCTGACCCCTGCCGGATGGACTTGCATCAAACGGCTGGGCAAGGGCTCGCGGCAACCCACCGCAGCAATTTTCAGAACAAAGCGAGCCTTGCCTTAAGCAGGGTGATGGCGGCGATGCAGGACGTCTCGGTGCGCAGGACCCGTTCCCCCAGATGGGCAAAGACAAAACCATGCCCGCGAAGTAGATCGCGCTCGGCGGGTGACCAGCCGCGTTCCGCTCCCACCGCGAGCACCACGGCGGGCCGGTTGGCCAGGTCAATACGGCTCAAGGGCCCCGGCGATTTATAATTGTCAAGGGCCACCCGGGCACTGTCGGCCGGCAGGGCGGAGATGGTCTCAGCAAGGGATCGACCGTGCTGGACCGAGGGGATACGGGTGCAGAAGGCTTGGGCGGCCCCGGCGAGCAGAAGATTTTCCCATTCAGGAGAAATCCACAGCGAACTCAGTCCATAGCCCGGTTCGGTTCTCTCGGTCTGCACAAAATCCATGGCTGCCACGCCGAGCGTGGTGCATTCCCGCAGTATATCACGGGCGGTCTGGGGCCGGGGCAGGCCGACGACGAGGCGGATTGGCGCCAGGGGTGGGGGAGTCGCGCCCCATTCATACGACAGGACCAGACCCTCGGCGGTGACGGACTGGAGGGTGGCCTTGCCGCGTGGTCCGTTGATCAAACCCACATCGAATTTGTCCCCCGGCCCGCGGCGCAGCACCTCCACAATATGACGGGCCCGGGGGTCCTGGCCGGGCAGCGGAAGCTCGACTTCGGAGGAGGAAAAAAGAATGATGTTCACCAGAAAGACAGGAGCTGCTTGCTACGGATTTGCTGCCACAATACCAATGAGACCACACGTGAAATCGGCCGACTCAACAATACCAGTCAGCAAGGGCGGCGGCGATTCCGGTATCGGGCGGGTCGTGATCGTGGAAGACCAGCGGCTCGTGGCCGAGTTTTTGCAGTTTCACTGTCGCGATCTCCGGCTGCAGGTCGTGCGGCATTGTTCGGGCTTTGTCGAGGGCCTCGCGGCCATTCGGGAGCTCAAACCCGACCTGGTGCTGCTGGATATCTCCCTGCCGGATGGCGACGGCCTGGAGCTGGCGCGGATGATCATCGAGGAACTCCCGCGCGTGAAGTTGCTCGCCATCTCGTCGCACCACGATCCCTGGACAATGCTGCAGGTGCAGCGAATCGGGATCCACGGGTTCGTGGACAAGAATGACCAGCGCCCCGAGGTCCTGACCGAGGCCATTCATGCCGTGCTGGGCGGTCGCGTCTATTACACCCCGGTCGTCAATCAGTCGAGCGCGACGATCCGGCGGGACCCCAAGTCTTTCATCCGCGTGCTTTCTGATTACGAAACCCGGATACTCTCCATGATCGGCGAATCCAAGTCCGACGACGAGATCGCGACGATTCTCACCATCAGCCCGGCGACCGTGCAGTCACGGCGCCGCGACATCATGCGCAAGCTGGACATTCATTCGACGCCCAAGTTGATCCACTACGCGATCGTCAACGGGCTCACGCGGGCGGAGCAGTTGGGACGGAAGAAACCAACCTGAGGTGGAGGGCCCAGGATCGGGCCTGCAATTCGGACCACTGCTGGCGAGCCTCGGGCCAGATCCCTTTCGCGACCGTCTCCTCCATCTGGCGCAACAGGTGCTCGAGCTCGCGCTCATAAATGAAGCTGCAGCGTCCGCAGAGCAGGTGGGCGTAATGACCCGCCTCGCGCGTGTCCTCGGCGTTCACGGCGGCCCCGAGGTGGTCCAGTTCCACTTGGAGCTCGGAGAGATAGAGTGCGAGTTCGTCCTCGAACTTGATCTGCTTCTTATCGGCGAGCAATCGCAGGTTGGCGAGTCCATCCACGGGGGGCGCCACCGGGGTGGGGGCGGCAACCTCTCCGGCGGCGGCGGCGAGGGCTTTGCGCAGCCTTTCCAGCGTGACCGGTTTTCCGAGGAAAACGTTCATGCCCGCGGCCAGGCATTGGGCCTGTTTTTCCGGAGTGCTGAAGGCGGTGGTGGCAAGGATGCGGGCCTGGTTCGATTTCGTGGGCAGCGCCCGGATCCCGCGCGCGACATCCAGTCCGCCCAAGCCGGGCAGATCGTAATCCAGGAAAATGAATTCGAAATCTGCTTTGCCGGCCAGAACGAGGGCCTCAGCTCCGTCGCCGGTTGACTCGGCCGTGATCCCCAGTTTGGCCAGCAGATCCACGAGCACGATGCGGTTGTATTCCTGGTCGTCCACCACCAGGGCATGCCTTCGTTCGGCGGCGGCGACCATGTCGGGGGTAGGCGGGACCTCTTCCGATTCGGGCGTTATGGCGAATGGTGCACTGAAATAAAAACATGAACCCTGGCCCAGTTCGCTTTCCAGCCAGATTCGTCCGCCCATCTTCTCGGCGTAACCCTTGCACAAGGCGAGGCCCAGGCCGGTGCCCGGCACGCGCCCGTGTTGGGCGGCCGCACCCCGCTCAAACCGGGTGAACAGCCGTTTTTGTTCCTCGGGGGAGATGCCCGGGCCGTCGTCCGAGACGGCAAAGACCACTTCGGTCTGATCGGGGCCCACCACCGGTTTGCACCAGACGGTGACATTGACCTGGCCCCGGCCGGAGAATTTCAAGGCGTTGCTGACGAAGTTGAGCAGGATCTGCCGGACGCGACGGGGGTCGCCTTGGAGCCGCCGGGGAACGGCCGGGGAAATCGCCACCTCCACCGGGATGCGATATTTCTCGCTGTCGGAGGCGGCCATGGCCGCAACGGTGTCGACCAGTTCGTGCAGATCAAAGGGCTTGAGCTCGAGCTCGATGACGCCGGCCTGCATCTTGGAGAGATCAAGAATATCCTCCAGCAGCGAGGAGAGGTGGCTGGCACACTGGCGGAGCAGACCGAACTTGCGGCGGCTTTCCCGGTCGAGCCCCGCGGTCTGCAATGATTCCGAGATGCCGATGACACCGTTCATCGGGTTGCGGATCTCATGGCTGACCCCGGCCAGGAATTCGTCCTTGGCCGCGTTGGCCTTGACCAGCTCGGTCGTGCGGACCTGGACCTGGGTCTCAAGCCTGGCATTTTGCGCCCGGATCTGACGTTCGCGGAAGCGGACGAGGCTCCAAACGCTGAGGGCCAGCACCAAGGCGTAGCCAATATAGGCACCGGTCGAACGATACCATGGCGGCAAAATATCAAAGGTGAAGACCGCAGGTTCGCTCGCCATGCC
>JANMTJ010000172.1:0-2764 GCA_031390295.1 Oleiharenicola sp. | reverse complement strand
CGTCGAGGGCAGCGCCGGCCAGCTGGAGGACGAGTTGCGCCTCGCCCTGAGCCACGCCGGGCTTGTCCCGCCCCCGATCACCTCGGTGCGGCACTACGGCGGCGTGCTGCCGGCGCAGGATGAGATCCTGGATTGCATCCGAGAAACCCAGGGGGTGCTGGCATGAGCGTTTTCTACCCCAGCTTCACCCGTCACGCCCACGGCGAAGGCCTCAAGGGTCACAGCACCCATTATTGCGCCGGCTGCGGCCACGGTGTCGTGCACCGCGACCTCGCCGAGGTCATCGAGGAACTCGGCCTGCAGGACCGGGCCATTCTGGTCAGCCCGGTCGGCTGCGCCGTGTTCGCCCACTATTATTTCGACATCGGCAACACCCAGGCCGCGCACGGCCGCGCTCCGGCCGTGGCCCTCGGCCACAAGCTGGCCAATCCCGACGCCGTGGTCATCAGCTACCAGGGTGACGGCGACCTCGCCTCCATCGGTCTCGCCGAGACCATCTCGATCGCCCAGATGGGCCTGCCCCTCACCGTCATCTTTATCAACAACGCGATCTACGGCATGACCGGTGGCCAGCTCGCGCCCACCTCGCTGATGGGCCAGAAGACCGCGACCAGCCCCGAGGGCCGCAATGCCTCCATGGGCCAGCCGCTCAAGATGGCCGAGCTCATCGCGCAGCTCGACGGCCCGGTGTATGTCGAGCGCGTGGCCCTCTTCGACGCCCGCCAGCGCGTCAAGGCCCGCAAGGCCATTCGCAAGGGACTGACGCTCCAGCAGGAGGGCCGGGGCTACTCGTTCATCGAGATATTGAGCGAATGCCCCACCCACCTGAAACTCTCGCCGACCGAGACGGAGAAATGGGTGAAGGAGAAAATGGAACCGGTCTATCCACTGGGGGTGAAGAAGGACCTGACGGTCGAACCATGGTTCAAGCCGGCGGCCCCGCGCTATGAGCCGGCGGAGATCCTTGGGTACTGCGGCGCCGAGCCGGCCGCCGAATCGCGCCCGAGCGCCGCCTGGCCCGCGCACCTTGCCAAAAACGATCTCAGTCTCAAATTCGCCGGTGCCGGCGGGGATGGCGCCCAGACCGCGGCGCTGCTGCTGACTCGCGCCGCCATCGAGCAGGGCTTTGATGCCACTGATATCCCCAGCTACGGACCCGAAAGCCGCGGAGGCACTTCCTACGCCGATGTCCATCTGGCCGCCGACGAAGTGCTCAATCCCGCCGCGCCCGAGCCTGACATCCTGATTGCGTTCAACTCGCCCAGCCTGGCGAAGTTCGCGCAATCTGTGCCCGAAGGCGGGCTCATCATCTACGACAGCACGGTCATCCTTGAGCCCGGGGAGTTGCCCGCCGGCCGGCGTGTGCTGCCGGTTCCCCTGACCGGAATCGCCACCAACCTGGGCCGGCCGATGGTCAAGAATGTCGTCGCGCTCGGGGTGCTGCAGGCCGCCACGGAGCTGCTGCCCGCCAGCGCCATCCTGACCACCTTGCGACACATCCTGAAGGACAAGTCCAGCGTGCTGCCCATCAACGAAGCCGCCTTTGCCGCCGGGCAGAAGGCCGTCGCCCCCGTCGCCGTATGAACCTGTCCGGATTTGTCGACGAAGCCGAGGCCTACGGGCTGCTGGAGCGGGCGGGCCTCAATCCCCCGCGGCACGGAATCGCCGGCGGCACCCTGCCCTTCGAGCCGGGCGAGCCGGTCGTCGTGAAGGGTCTCGGCGACAACGTGTGGCACAAGTCGGAACTCGGAGCGGTGCACTTCCTGCCCTTTGAGAAGCTGAGTGTCATCAACGAATTCAAGTGCATGCGCCAGCGGCTCGAGTCCGGCGGACATCGCTGGCTGGAAGGCCTCGTCTGCGAGCAGATCGACGTGGCCTGCTGCCCTCACCTGCCATCCGAGGGATTTTCGTCATTGTCACGCAGCGAGGCCGGCTGGACGCTGCTCTTTGGCTTCGGCGGCCTGCAAGCAGACGCCCTGGCTGAACTTGCTCCGCCACTGCGCTGGCCCCTGGCGTTCACGCAGCCTGAGGAGGCGCTCAGGGATTTTGAAAATCATCTCCTCGGGCGCATCTGGCTGGGCCGGATCCGCGGCACCCATCCGCTGACCAAGAGTGAGACCATTGGCCGGTTTTTCACCTCACTCTGGAATTTGGCCGGCGTGGTCGAGAGCGAGGGGCTCACCCTCCTGGAGATGAACCCCATTGCCCTCGATCTGGAGGGCCAGCCACGCCCCCTTGATGCGGTCGGCACCCATGGACCGCGACCGGCGCCCCGGCTTGCTCCGCCTGCAGGATTCCTCGATGCACTGCGCGCCCCGCGCCGGATCGCACTGGCCGGTGTCTCGGCCCAAGCGGGCGGCATCGGCCGCATCGTCCTCGAGAATCTCCGCCACTACGCGCTGCCGCCGGGCGACCTCGTGCTCCTGAAACCGGGCAAGAAGCGGTTCCTCGGTCTGCCCTGTGTGCCGGATGTGGCGGATCTCCGCGTCGCACCCGTTGACCTTCTGATCCTTTCCCTGCCGGCTCCGGCTGCAATCAAGGTGTTGATTCAGCTAATCGAGCAAGGTGGTGGAGCTGCTGCCGTGGCCCTAATCTGCGGCGGCATTGGTGACGGGGCCGACACCGTCGGATACAGCCAGCAGTTGACCCGGGCCTTGTGTGTGGCCCGGGCGGCTGGTCGCTGGACTCCGGCGGTGCTCGGCCCAAACTTTCTGGGCCATTGGGTGCCGGGTCGCCGGCTTGATACCTCGTTCATCCCGGTGGG
>JANMTJ010000161.1:0-2718 GCA_031390295.1 Oleiharenicola sp. | reverse complement strand
AGGGACGGACCGCCGGGCCGTCCGCGAATGTCCTTGCGGCGCGCCCAGCGGTCGCGCCCTACCCGTCATGACTTAAACGATAGTCTAAATAACTCTGGAGATGTTGGGTTACTCCGTCCTTAGCGCCACCATCGGGTCGATGTTCGCCGCACGCCGGGCCGGCAGGTAACTCGCCAGCATCGCCACCAGCAAGAGCACCACGGCCGCCGCGGAGTACACCATGGGATCGGTCGGTTTCACCTGGAAGAGGAGGCTCGTAAGGTAGCGGCTCAGCAACCCGGCGCCGACCAGGCCTACCACCAGGCCGATGCCCGCCTTCACCAAGCCCTGCCGGAGGATCAGGCCGGTGATCTGCACCCGGGTGGCGCCGATGGCGCCGCGGATGCCGATCTCGCGGGTGCGCTGCGACACGTCATAGGCCAGCACGCCGTAGATCCCAAGGGCCGACAGGAACAGCGCCAGGGCGGCGAAAGCCACCACGAGCAGCATCACGGCCCGGCGATTGTCGAACGACACGTCCATGGCCTTTGCCAAGGGCCCCTCGTCGAACAGCGGGATGGTCGGGTCAATGGAACGCAGCTTCTCCCGCATGGCCGCCACAGCATCCGCCGCCGGCCGGCTGGTCCGCAGGAAAACTGTCAGGCCGCCGGGGCGGCCACCCTTCATGACCTGGTAGATGAACGGGTTCCCGCTCTTCTCCTCGACCCCGTTGTGCGGCACGTCGCGCACAACCCCGATGATGACGGGCCAGTCCTCGGGTTTCTCCGGCCGCTGTCCAAAGCTGAACCGCCCGCCGATGGCGGAGCCATTCGGGAAAAACTTCCGCGCAAAGCTCTCGTCCACGACAAAATTACGGATGGTGGGCACGCGATCCGCCTCCTCGTAGAAGCGGCCTTCCAGCAGCTTCATTCCCATCGTCTCGAGGTAGCCCGGCGTGACCTGCACGCGAAACGCCCCCGGTTGCGGCGAGCCGGGCGGCAGCGTGTCCTGCTCCAGGGTGAAGGCGTTGATCGGCAGTCCCCCTTGGAACGGCGTGGAGAACGACACCGCCACGGCCGTGACCCCCGGAATCTCCCGCATGCCCTGCAGCAGCCGTTCCTGGATGCCCTTGGCCGCCTCGTCGCTGGCCCGGTGCACCCGCGGCAGCGCGATCCGCCCCATCACCACGCCCTGCGGGTTCAACCCCGGGTCCACCTGGAGGGCCCGGGCAAAGCCATGGATCAACAGCCCGCCCCCGGTCAGGAGCACGAACGCCACCGCGAACTGGGCGATGACCAGCAGGCTGCTCAAGGCCCGCACGCCCCGGCCGGAAGAGGCGCCGCGCGAACTCCGCTGGATGATCTCGGCCAGGTTGGTCCGCCAGATGTGTAGTGCCGGGATCAGGCCGATCAGGGCGCCGACCAGGACCGTCAACCCCACCGCGAAGAACAGTACGCGCAGGTCGAGCGTGGCCGGCAGGGATTGGGGCAGCATTTTTGCCAGGTAGAAATTGGTTCCCCGGAGCGCGCCCCAGGCCACGCCGAGGCCCAGCAGCGCACCCAATGAGGTGAGCAACAGGCTTTCCAGCATCAGCTGCCAGGCAATCGTGGCGCGGCTTGCGCCCAAGGCCGAGCGGATGGCGAGTTCGGATTGGCGCGCGTTGGAACGAACCAACAGCAGGTTGGCGACGTTCACGCACCCGATCAGGAGCACGAACGCCACGACGCCCTGCAGCAGCAGTAGCGTTGACCGCACCGGCTGCACGCGCTGCTCCTGCACGCCGCCGACATTCATCGTCATGCCCGACCGCTCGGCAAAGGCCTTCACCCCCGGCGGCGAGGCATCGACATAGCGCTTCTCGAGCGTCTTCGCCTCCGCGTCCGCCCCGCCGATGGTCGCATCCGGCTTCAACCGGCCGAAAAGCTGGAGACCGACCCCGTAGCGGCCCTGCGGGTTTTCCTGCGGGGGTTCCCAGGAAAGCGGCGCCACGAACTTGATACGCGCATCGAAGGCCTCGAGCAGCCGCGGCGCCACGCCGATGATCTTGTACATCTCACCGTCGAGCCGTACCTCACGGCCCAGCACGCCGGGGTCCTCATCATACTGCGACTGCCAGTAGGATTGCGTCAGCACGATCACCTTGTCCGCCCCGGGGCGGTTCTGCTCCTTGGTGAAAAAGCTCCCGATGACCGGCTGGACGCGCAGGATGGTGAAAATCTCCGCGGTCATCCGGGCCCCGGTCAGGCGCACGACCGCTCCTTCCTCCCCCTGCAGGGTCTGGAACTGCGTCCACAGGCCCAGCGCCTCGTAAGACACCGCGTTCTTCGAGTAATCGATATAGAACGGGACATTGGCCGGCATCTTGTTCAGGCCGGCCTTCGCCGCGGAGGTGTAGAGCTCGACGATGCGTTCCGGCTCGCTGAACGGGAGCGGCTTGAGCATCAGCGAATAGACCGAGGAAAAGATCGCGGTGGTGGCCCCGATGCACAGCGCGAGCGTCACCAGGGTGGTGGCGACGAAGCCCTTGCTCTGGCGAAACTGACGGAACACCTGCCGGATGGAGAAGATCATGGGTATCGGGTATTGTGAGAAAGCGGAGCTGAGAGCCGGAATTGTCTGTAGGACCGCATACCTTGTCCAGCCACCTTGGCCGGAACGAAAAATTTCTGTAACTTTTCCGATTATCGCCGGGCAAAGCCCGCGCCCCTACGGATTGCCCGGCTCGAACTTCATGGGATC
>JANMTJ010000159.1:0-2767 GCA_031390295.1 Oleiharenicola sp. | reverse complement strand
TTCATTGATTCAGCTGCTTCGCTGTGGGCGGCCATCGGAAGCTGCCCACCGGCGGCCATCCACCTCCGCCCACTGACGGCCATCTGAACGCGGAGAGTGTTCAGGCACCGAGGCAACGATCGCGGGCAGAACGGCACTTATCTCAAGCGCGGTTTGGGGTGTCATCGATGTAGCCGACGAGGCCTTTGCTCTTCGTTGCGGACGCGTTATCTCAAGCCTGTCTCCGACGAAGCCGCGCCTGTTCCCCCTTTCTTTGCGCTCTTTCGTGGAATGGGCAAGCAGCTGAGCCAGCGCCGACGACATGTCGTTCACACAAAGCCCCAGGCCACGGCGGGCTTTCGCGAGCGCGCTTGAGATAACGGCACTTCGGGGCGAGCGTAGGTCGGCGACTGGGTGAACGGTATGAGACGTTCCACGCCGTCGACGAACGAGGGCGGTGTGGCCGCGCTCGGCGCGGGGTTGAGCCAGCGATCGTCGCCACAGGACTGAGATTCGCGCGGCCAACAGAGCGGGAACGCGTCACCGATCCGCCGAATGAATAGCGGTGTACGCAACCGAACGATTTCACAATTGGCCCTCTTGGCGCTTGACAGATCTCTCGGAAAGTAGTTTCCTTATCATCAAGTACTTTTCCCGAGAGGATGTTGGCAGCGATGGAACCGACGAAGCAGGACGCTGAAGCGATGCTGGAGCAAGCAGGAGGGATCCAGCTCGCGGTGCGGGCCCGGACCCCCAGGGAGCACGTCCCCTTTTTGGCGTGGGGTCTTTTTGTGGCACTCTTCGGGCCGATCCGTGATCTCGGCGACGACAGCGTGTTGGGAGGGATCCTCTTGTGGGTCGCCCCGGCCGTGAGCGCGGCCATACTTGTCACCTACCTGCGCCGGTCCCGGCAGGTGCGGGTGAGGCCACGCACCCCGAATTGGCTGGCGCTGGCGTTCGGCGCGTGGGTCGTTGCCGCCACCGCTGTTCTGCAAGGCCTCGTGGACGGCACCATCAGCTTCGCCTATTCCCTGGGGGGCGTCCTTGGCGCGGCGCCGCTTGTCTTGTGGGCCAAGCGGCTCAGGAGGAACGCATGACGGCCCACCCTCGAGCGCGGCTCGACGACCTGGTCCATCAGCCCGTGCGCTTCTCCCTGCTCGCAGGCCTGGCCCAGGCCGACGAGCTCGAGTTCCGATTCCTTCGGGAAACCTTGGAGCTCAGCGACTCGGTTCTGTCCCGTCAGGCGTCGACCCTCGAACAGGCCGGGTACATCGCCATACGCAAAGGTCACGTCGGCAAGTGGCCCCGCACGTGGCTGAAGCTCACTCCCGAGGGCCGCACCGCCTTCAACGACCACCTCGACACGCTGCGCGAGATCGTAGAACAGCAGACCGGCACGTCAACGTGACAGGGCTGGTCAGTCCGACCGTGGGCTAGAGCGGCCCCCGGGGGCCGCTCTCCGAGACGCTCGGGATCCTGCACAGATCCTCGTCACAGGCCGCTCCGGCCGCCACCCGACGGACGAGGGTTCCGCCGGCCGCGGGAGGCCGCTTCCACCCCATGGGGTTTCCATCCTGGCGGCGACGGCGTTCCACGCGCAATTGAGAAGAAGTACTGCCAAAGAAGATCGAACATTCGTCAGACCTACAGGAACGAGAAACAATGACTGTCCACATCCCCAAAGAGCCCGCCCTTCGAAACCCAAGAAGGACGACGACACACCGGCGAGCCCTGGCAAGCACGTTGCTGGCGATTGGCCTGACCCTGATCGCAGCCAGGACTGCGGAGGCCCGGTCGGCCCCGCCGCCAATGGCGGCGCCCGCATCCACATCCATCCCCGACAGCCCCGCCGGGCGCCAGCTCCGCTGGTTCCTCGAGGTGACCGAGAGCTTGCCCATCCCGGTCCCGGCCATCGAGGAGCATTTCTCCGCCGCCTTCCTGGCCCAGGTGCCGCCCGACCAGCTCAACGTCCTCCTGGCCCAGTCGGGCCACTCGACCCTGGTCCGCTTTCTCCGCGTGGTGAGCACAACCCCGTTGTCGATCGACGCCGCCGTCGACCCCGGCACTGGAGGTCCGCCAGTGGTCTTCTTCCTGGCCGTGGACGCCGACGGCCGGATCGCCGGCTTCGGCACCAAGTTCGTGCCCCTCCCGCCGCGCGCCGACCGCGGGTTGGCCCCGGTGTCGCTGCCCCGTCCCACCGGTGTGTTTGCCGTGGGGACCGAGACCTTCGTCGTCGCCGACGCGGCTCCGGGTGGGCGGAGGATCCCGGTCCAGCTGTGGTACCCGGCCGACAGGCGAAGTGCGAGAGAGTCCCGCCCGGCGCGGTACTCACTGCCGGTCACCTCCGCCGCCCTCGCCGAGCAGTTGGCCGTCGCGGACGTGGCCGCCATTACGACGAACGCCTTCGCCGGGCCCGAGCTGGCCCGGACCGGTCGCCGGCTCCCCGTCGTGCTCTTCTCGCCCGGCTTCGGCGTATCCCGACCGCTCTACAGCGGCCTGGCCGCCGACCTGGCCAGCCACGGCTACCTGGTGGCGGTGCTCGACCACCCGGGCGAGGACCAGCCCGTCGAGTTCCCTGACGGCTCGATCGTCCCGCCCGTCCCCGTGGACAGAGACGAGGCCCTGGCCGCCCTTTTTCCGGTGAGGATGGCCGACATCCGAGCCGCCCTAGCGGTAGTTTCCGGGCTATCGCTGGGGGTGATGGTTTGGGGGTTTGGGTGATCTGTTGAGATATAGGCTGTGAGCAGCGCGTTTGCGGTTTGGGGGTGCTCGCGAAAGTTAGCGCGAT
>JANMTJ010000097.1:0-2632 GCA_031390295.1 Oleiharenicola sp. | reverse complement strand
CACGGTGTCCAACAAGGCCCTGTCGACCACGGTTCCCTCTCAGAGCATCACGCTGTTTGTGCTTCCGCCAGCATCGGCCACGCCTCCTCCTCCTCCCGCTCCGGCAACCGGCGGCAGCTCATCGGGCGGAAGTGCTGGCGGTTCGTCCGGTGGCGGTGGCGGCGGAGCGGTCAGCCCGTGGTTTCTGGGCGTCGTCGTCCTCCTGTGGGGCGTCCGCCGATTGTCACGGCGTGGGTGAAGACGCGTTCAAAAACGCGGAGACCTGAACACGAAATGGCGATGCTCGCTAACGTAGTAGTGCTAGGGCAAAAGCACGATTCCGTCGCGGTGTTGGCGGGGAGGCAGAGTGTGCCGGCCTCAGGCCGGCACGCGAAGAGAGCTCAATGCAGATACTGCATGAGGAGGTTTTCGAGATATTCCTGCTTGCCGGACTTCGGGGTGGGTTCGCCCAGCTTGGTGAGGACGAGCTTCTCGAGGGACTTGAAGGTGGCCTTGCCCGTCTCGATGTCCTTGCCGTAGCCGGAGTCGAAGGACGAGTAGCGGTCGGCGATGAACTCCTCGAACTTGCCCTCAACGAGGATGCGGCGGGCGATCTTGAAGGCCAGGGCGTAAGCGTCCATGCCGCCGATGTGGGCGTGGAAGAGATCGTCGGCGTCGATGGAGGGGCGGCGGAGCTTGGCGTCGAAGTTGAAGCCGCCGGAGCCGAGGCCACCGGCCCGGAGGATAGAGACCATGGCGAGGGTGAGTTCGCGCACATCCGTGTTGAACTGGTCCGTGTCCCAGCCGAGCAGCAGATCGCCGGCGTTGGCGTCGATGGAGCCCAGGGCGCCGGCGGCGGCCGCCACCTCGATCTCGTGCTGGAAGGTGTGGCCGGCGAGTGTCGCGTGGTTGGTCTCGATGTTGAACTTGAAGTATTTTTCGAGGCCGTAGGTGCGGAGGAAAGCGATGCCGCTGGCGACATCGAAGTCGTACTGGTGCTTCGTGGGCTCCTTCGGCTTGGGCTCGATGAGGAACTGGCCCTTGAATCCGATCTGCTTGGCGTAATCCACCGCCAGGTGCAGGAAGCGGGCGAGGTGGTCCTGCTCGCGCTTCAGGTTGGTGTTGAGCAGGGTCTCGTTGCCCTCGCGGCCGCCCCAGAAGACGTAGTTTTCACCACCGAGCTCGAGGGTGCACTCCAGGGCCTTCTTCACCTGCGCCGCGGCATAGGCGAAGACGTGGGCGTCGGGGTTGGTCGAGGCGCCACACATGAAGCGCGGGTTGCTAAAGAGGTTCGCGGTGCCCCAGAGGAGCTTCACGCCGGTGGCCTTCTGCAGGCCCTTGGCGTGGGCGACGATCTTGTCGAGGTGCTTGTTGGACTCGGCGAGGGTCTTGCCCTCCGGGGCGATGTCGCGGTCGTGCCAGCACCAGAACGGGGACTCGATCTTCTGGAAGAACTCGAAGGCGGCGTCCATACGGACCTTGGCGATGGACACCGCGTCCTTACCCGACTCCCAGGGCCGGTTGATCGTGCCGGGACCGAACGGATCGGAGCCGACGCCGCGGAACGAGTGCCAGTAGGCGATGGAGAAGCGCATGTGCTCCTTCAGCGTCTTGCCGTCGACGACCTCGGCCGGGTTGTAATGTTTGAAGGAAAGCGCGTTCGCGGAACGCGGGCCTTCGTAGCGAATTTTGCCAATAGTCGGGAAATGTTGATTAGGGGATTTCATGAGCTGGGTAACATGAGTAGGCAGACGATCGGCCTTCGCCAAGCCTAGGGTGACAATGGTGCGAATTTCAATCATGCCGGGGAAACAAACTGAATATCAGGATAATAGGTGAGCTTTGGCCTTTGGCTCCCAAGCCGCCGCAGTTCGAGCTTCGAGCCGGGCTACACTGGTAGTCCGCTGTATCACATCGAACACGGGTCAACCCAGGCGCATACTCTTGATTACGTGGGCGATTCGCACGGGTGATGTCACCACATTTTCGTAAACAGGGGCCCCGGATCGTGTCCCCTGTTCCTGCGACAGGTAATCAGCCGGGGTATGTGGTAGTCTGGCACCGCTTTGTCCGCTTGGGCGAAGCATCACCCCCCGCATCCCCCATTCCCCCAACCCCACACGACGTGGCCAACATGCCCGTTCGGTCGTCGCTACAGTTCATTTCGTTTCCTGCGCTGCTTCTTGGAATCGTCGCGTTCTCGACGCCGCTCGCTGCGACGAAAGCCATGCCGCTTGGTGTGCGACCGCGGTGAAAGCCATCTGCCTCACTTTGATATTTCCGTCCTGCCCCCTAAGACCAACCCAATCACCCCAAACCGCCTTGCGGACGGATCTCCCCAAAGCAAACCACACCGACACCCCTATGAAAAAATTATCCATACGCTACGCGGGAGTGCTCATATCAGCACTCTCTCTCGGAGCCGGCTCGATCTGGGCGCAAACCGCGCCTGATCCAGCGAAAGCTCCTGACAACGAAACAGAAGAAGTCCTCGAGCTCTCCCCCTTTGTGGTCGAGGCGGGCGAAGACCAAGGCTATGTCGCGACAGCCACCCTGGCCGGCTCGCGCGTGCGCACCGAACTCAAGGACATGGCAACCTCGATCTCGGTCATCACCCAGCAGTTCCTCCGGGACACCGGCGCCCACAACAACC
>JANMTJ010000068.1:0-16197 GCA_031390295.1 Oleiharenicola sp. | reverse complement strand
GGAAGCGGGCGATCAAGACGGCGAGATGATATGCCCGCCGTCGCCCTGCGGGCTATGGCGAGGCACCTCGCCGTAGTTTTGCTACGCAAAACGTAGGCGGGTGGTGGACGCTACTGGACTCGAACCAGTGACCCCGTGCGTGTGAAGCACGTGCTCTAACCAACTGAGCTAAGCGTCCAAGACGAGGGGCGAAGGTTGAGGAGCGTCACCCTCGAATCAATCCTGTTTTATTTCAGGTTTCTCAAACCATGGCCGGCCGCACCAGCTGGCTGAAGGTCTCGTGCTTTTGCTGCAATTCCCGGTAGACTGACTTGCGCCGGGGGTCGGGGAGGCAGCGGGTGGACTCATTGAGCGCGACAATGCCGGTGGTGAAGTCCGTGAGCTTCGCCTTGCGGCCTTCGCCCAGGGCGACGCACCACGCGGCCTGGAGCGCGCCCCCCAGCGCGGCGCCCTCATCCTCGACCATGGCGACCACGGGCACGCCAAAAATGTCGGCCATCATCTGCCGCCAGACAGCTGAGCGGGCGCCGCCGCCGGTCAGGCGGATCTCGCGGGGCTTGATGCCGAGGGTGGTCAGGCGGCGCAGCCCGTGGTTCATGTTCATCGTGACACCTTCCATCGCGGCCCGGGCGAGCGTGCCGGGGGTCAGCGTGTGGCGGTTCAGGCCCACGAGCACGCCGGTGCCCTTGGGCAGGTTGGGCGTGCGCTCGCCGTCGAAGTAGGGGAGGAGCGAAAGTCCGCCCGCGCCGGCGGGAGCGCTGGCGACGGCCTGTTCCAGGGCGGCATGATCCCAGCCGAAGAGATTGCGGAACAGCTCGGTGACCAGCGTGACGTTCATCGTGCAGAGCAGCGGCAGCCAGCCGCCGGTGGAAGAGCACATGGCGCCGATCTCGCCGGCGGGATCAACCACCGGCTTGGCGCTGAAGGCGTAGATGGTGCCGCTGGTGCCGAAGCTGGCCGTCACGACGCCGGGCGTGACATTGCCCGTGCCGATGGCTCCCATCATGTTGTCGCCGCCGCCGGCGCTGACCACGACGTCCGCCGGGAAGCCGTATTGCCGCGCGAGGGCCGGGCGCAGCATCCCGGCCGGCAGGTGCGAGGCCGACAGCGGGGGCAGCCAGTTGGCGAGATTTTTATCGAGGGCGTTGATGACCGGCTTGGACCACGTTCGCTTGCGCACATCCATCAAGGCGGTGCCGGAGGCGTCACCGTGTTCCATGAAGTAATTTCCGGTCAGGTGGAAATTCAGGTAGTCGTGGGGCAGCAGCACATGGCGCAGGCGCTTGTAATTGGCCGGCTCGTGGCGTTTCAGCCAGAGTATCTTCGGCGCGGTGAAGCCGGGCAAAAACGCGAGTCCGGCGGTGCGGATGACGGCCTTGGTGCCACCGAGCTTTTTGGTGAGGATGTCGCACTCGTGCGTCGTGCTGGTGTCACACCAGAGCTTGGCGGGGCGGATCACCTCACCACCGGCATCGAGGGGCACGAAACCGTGTTGCTGACCCGAGATGCCGATGCCGCGGACCCGGGAGCAATCGATCTTCGCGGCGACCTGGGCGATCACCGTGTCCAGGGCGGCCGTCCATTCCGCGGGATGCTGCTCCATGTGGCCGGCGGGCAGACCGGCGATGAGCGAGTGCGGCGCGCGGGCTTCCGCAACGATTTTCCTTTCCAGCAGGTCCAACACGACGGCCTTGGTGCTTTGGGTTCCGCTGTCGATGCCGAGATAGAGGGACATGGGGTGGGGTGGTAAGTGGGTTGAATATCGTCCAATGAGCAGGTTAAAACGAGTTTCTAGAACACAACACACGGTCCGGAGGGAGGCTACCCCGAAATCATGCTACAGTTAGACTTAGGGCCCCTTTGATTCGGGCAAACGGTTCGGGTGAGGTAAATCACCCCTCGGTTCAGTCAGTCGTTAGTTTCACCCCTGGTTTACCTTAATCCTGAACCTTACCTCGTTACCTATACCTCGCTATGAACACCAAGAAAAATACATTGCGGTGCGGGCTAGCCTTGCTCGGCACCATCGCGCTTTCCCCCATCTGGGGATATGCGCAGACCACGGCTCAACCGGCGGCGGCGGGAAAAGCACCCAATGCCGAAGAAGAAGAAGTACTCGTGCTGTCCCCGTTCGAAGTCTCGGCTGAAGGAGACACCGGCTACGCCACCGCCACGACCCTCGCCGGCAACCGTCTCAACACGGAACTGCGCGACATCGGCAACGCGGTCACGGTCATCAACAGCCAGTTCCTCAAGGACATTGGCGCGACCAGCAACGAAACGCTGCTGCAATACACGATCGGCACCGAAGTCGGCAACATCCGCGGCAATTTCGCGGGCACCGGCGACAGTTCCTTCCTCGACGAATCCTCGCGGTTTAGAAACCCGAGCCAGAACACCCGCGTGCGCGGCCTGGCGGCGGCGGACAACACCCGCGACTACTTCCTGTCCGACATCCCGTGGGACGGCTTCAATGTCGATCGCGTGGACCTGCAGCGCGGCCCGAACTCGATCCTGTTCGGCCAGGGCTCGCCGGCCGGCATCATCAACGTCGGCCTGAAGCAGGCTTCCTACCGCAACGCCAACGAGGTTTCGTTCCAGACGGACCAATGGGGCAGCGCGCGCTGGTCGGCCGACATCAATCGCGTGATCATGAAGGACGAACTCGCCGTTCGCGTCATGGCCCTGAAGGAGTCTGAGAAGTTCCAGCAGAAACCCGCCTTTGAGAATGACGACCGCGTCATGGGCGCCGTGCGCTGGGAGCCAAAGTTCCTCCGCAAGGGCTCGGCCCGCACGATCGTGAAAGCCTCCTTCGAGAAGGGTGACATCGGCAGCAACCGCCCCCGCACCCTGCCCCCGATCGACCTGATCTCGCCCTGGTTCTACTCGGGCACCTACAACGGCACCTATATCGCGGACGGCACGATTCGCGATCCGGTCACCGGCGTGGTCTCCAATGTCACGAAGGGCCAGACCCGCGTCTACAACAACCTGAACCGGCAGACCTTCAATCCGCACATCGTGATGGATGACAACTCGGGGCAGGCCAACCACGGTCAGGCCCGCCCGAAGATCAACGGTGGCACCGACAGCGGCCGTTACAGCCCCTGGTTCCAGCCCTGGCTCGGCAACTTCGGCCAGCAGTTCGGCGGCCCCAATGCCTTCTACGGCACCGACGGCGGCGCCCCCGCCTACTGGATCTGGGAAGTCCGCGGCACCCGCGGCATCAACGCCGCCGGCGTGGACGACAACGGTGTGGGCGAGTTCGCCTTCCACCGCCCGATCGGCATCAACACCATGGCCGGTTTCGCCCGGCAGGCCGGCCTGCCCTATGCGGAATTCGGCGTCTACAAGAACAACAACCTGAGCGATGCCTCGGTTTTTGACTTCTACAACAATCTGCTCGACGGTCCGAACAAGACGGAATGGTCGGGTTGGGACTCCGCCTCCGCCTCCCTCGCCCAGACCTTCATGAACGACAAGTTCGGCTTCGAGTTGGTCTACAACAAGCAGAACTATGACAACGGCCAGCTGGCCCTCCTCGACGGCGAGCGCCAGGCGATCTACGTCGACATGATGAACGTCTACTCCGACGGCCGGTCCGCCCCCACGAACGGCGTGAACTTCGGGGACGCCACCAGGAATCCCAATGTGGGTCGCGCCTTCGTGACCGACAGCGGCCAAGGCGGCAACCGGAGCTACGAGTCCACGCGTGAATCATCCCGCGTCACCGGGTTCTTCACCCACAACTTCGCCGAGGGCCATTCCGACAGCAAGCTCGCCGGCCTCCTTGGCCGCCATACCTTCACCGGCCTGTGGGCGGAGGACAAACTGGATCGCGAAGACCGCAGCTGGCAGCGTTACGCGGTCCTCGACAACGCCTACCGGACCCTGTTTGACGGTGGCAACGGCATCAAATTCAACGACAACGGGTTTGCGGTCAATCGGGTCATCTACCTCGGTGGATCGCTGTCCAACGCCACCACCTCGTCCGGGGCCTTCCTGCCGCGCCTGCAAAGCGTGAACAACGCCACCAGCGGTACGATCCGGTTCTTCGATTCCAACTGGAACAAGCCAACGAATCCCTCGGCCGTCGGCTACGTGAATCCGGCCGATCCATGGGAAAATGGCTACTACCCGGTCGGCAGCGCCAATCGCAACTCCACGCAGGCGGAAAACTCGGCCAATTACGTGGGTTGGAGGGACGTGCCGTTCCAGATCACCGATTCCGAGGCCTCGCAGGTGAATCGCAACCTCCTCACGACCAATGCCCGGCTCCGCCGCAGCAAGACCGAGTCAAAGGCGTTTGTGTGGCAGGCGCACCTGCTCGACGGCGGCTTGGTCGGCACCTACGGTTACCGCAAGGATATTGCGGGCAAATCCGAGGTTTCCCAGAACGTCAGCAACACGCCGGCACCCGGATTCCTCAACTGGAGCCCGAGCGTCTACACCCTGGACGGAGCCAAATGGGATGAGCTGACCGGCACTTCGCGCAGCTACTCGATCGTCGCCCACACCGATGAGTTGCCGTTCGTCAAGAACCTCGTCGAGAAACTGCCGGTCCGCCTCTCGTTCTTCTATAACAAGGCGGAGAACTTCCAGCCGGAGGCCGGCCGCAAGGACATCTACGGTCAGGATATCGCGCTCCCCGCGGGCACGACCAAGGACCTCGGCATCCTGCTGGAGACGAAGGATGGCAAGTTCTCGCTGAAGATTAACAAGTATGAGACCGTGATGACCAACGCGGGCAGCAGCGCTCTCGGCGGTGCCTGGTTCCTCGGTGCCTCGCAGGCCTGGAGTGGCGACTGGGTGAACGTCTTTGATCGGAACTGGACCGGCTTCGGTGATAGCAGCGGCATCAGCACCGATCCGACCTACAGCCGCGCCAACTGGACGGATGCCCCCGCCCGTGAGGCCGCCTCCATCGCCGCCTGGCGCGGCTGGCAGCAGAGCGCGATTGCCCAGAAGATGTATGCCGCGTGGAAGATCAACCCGAACACCACGACCGGGCAGGTTTCCAACACCACGCCATCCGGGTTCGCCCTCACGGAGGACAGCTTCTCCAAGGGTTACGAAGTCGAACTGAACGCCCAGCCCACGCGCAACTGGCGCCTGACGCTCAACGCCAGCAAGACCTTCGCCACCCGCAAGAACGTCGGTGGCGCGAATCTGGCCGAGTTCGTCCAGGCCTATGAGAAGTTCCTCAACACGACGGCCACCGATGCCAGCGGCACCTGGCGTCCGGGTGGCGACCTGCGCATCTGGTGGGGCGGCGCCGGCAACGAGACGGCGCTCTTCCAGTGGAACTCCAACGTCGGCTCCGAATACGCCGCCCGTTCGCTGCAGGAAGGCAGCAACGTGCCCGAAATGCGCGAGTATCGCGTCAACGCCATCTCCAACTACGACTTCACCGAGGGTAAGTTGAAGGGCGCGAGCTTCGGCATGGCCGTGCGCTGGCAGAGCGAGATCATCATCGGCTATCCCCCGATCCCGAATCCCGCCGCACCGACCAGGATCCTCTTCGACATCGCCAACCCCTACAAGGGGCCGGCGGAGACCGATGTGGACATGTGGGTCGGCTATGGCCGCAAGATCACCGAGAAGATCGACTGGCGCATCCAGGTCAACGTGCGCAGCATCGGCAAGGGCAACGACCTGATCCCCATCACGACGCAGCCCGACGGCACCGCGTCCGGTTATCGTATCGCACCAAGACAATACTGGTCGCTGACGAACACCTTCCGCTTCTAACGCGGACCGTAGTGCTCAAACTCTCGCGCCTCTCCTTCGGGAGAGGCGCTTTTTTTTGCGTGCCGGGCCATGTTTCCTTTGGTCCCCGTGCCACGAAGCTGGTCCCGGCTTGGATGTGGGAGCGTGCTTGCCCGTTCGACGGACTCAGGGCCCAGAGCTTGTCGAGGGGCACGCGACTGTCGCGACCAAGGTCGCTCCCACAAAAACCGAACCCGAGCGGGCTTGATCAAAATGCCCGGGGTCTGCTCCGTGGAGCCCTATCCGCAGGTTTCCATCAAGGCATTCCAATGCTCATCACCGCCGGTACTTCGGATAGCATTTGCTCGGAAGTGGAGCCATCGGGCCAGCGAATGGAGAGACGGCGGGGTGGGTTGCCCTCGGGCCAGCCGAAGAATGCCCCAGGCGGCGTCTGGCTGTAGTAGCCGCCTCCGGCCGTGATTTCCGCCATCTGCACCGTGCCGTCGGCCAGTTCCAGCCGCAGCGTGGCGCCGATGGCTGTCCGGTTGCCCGGGCGGCTGCGCAGGACGACCTGGAAGGAGTGCCGGCCGGGCCGGCCCTCGTTGCGCCAGGCCAGGTTCGTGGAGTTGTTCCGGCTCACGAGGAAATCCGGCCAGCCGTCGGCATTGAGATCGAGCACCACCAAGGCCTTCGCATCTCCCGGCACCACCAGACCGCTGCGTCTTGGTTCCAGGGGGATGAAATTGCCCCGGCCGTCGCCGAGGAGAAGTTGGCTCAACCCGCCGTCGAAGCGACCGATGCCGGGATTCGGCGCGTAGGAGTTTTGGACGGCGTAGAGGTCGGCGTGCCCGTCCCCGTCGAAGTCTCCCGCCACCATGCCTTGGACCGGCGCGACCTGGGCGATCCGCGGCAAGGTCGTGAAACGATAGGTGCCCCCGGGTTGGCTGAGGAACACCCCGCTTCGGAGTTCGGTCGCGACGAACCGCCGGGCGGCCGCCAGCCGGTCCTCGCCGACCAACGCGGGGAGGGTGGCGCGAGCATAGGCGTCGTTGTAGGCAAAGCGCTGCAGGAGGGCGAGAAGCTGGGCGCCAAGTTCCTTGCGGGTGCGCCGGGGATAGAGTTTGTCGCCTTCGAAGTAGGCCTCGATCACCTGGGTCGAACTGCCAGTCTTGAAGTTACCCGCGTAAATCAGCGCCGGCGGCTGGTAAAGGGTGTTGAGTCCCGTGTTGCCGACGGCGTAGTCGAGCTGTCCGTCGCCGTTGAAATCCGCGCTGCAGAGCGAGGTCCACCAGCCCTCGCCCGCCGCCGCGAAACCTGCTTCCGCCGAGTGGTCCGAGAACCCGCGGCCCTGGTCGTTGTGGTAGTAATGCACGCCGCCCCACTCCAGTGCCAAAAGCAGATCCGGCCAGCCGTCGCCGTCCACATCGCTCCACAAGGCGGACCTGACCAGACCCGCTTCGCGGAGTGCCGGGGCCAGCGTGTCGGTCACGTCCTCGAAACGGCCGCCGGTGTTGCGCAGAAGTGCGCTGCGGGGGGATTGCGGATACCGGCCGGGCAGCACACGGGCGCCGAGAAAGACATCGAGGCGACCGTCGCGGTCGAAATCCGCGGCCACGGCGGCACCGACGCTGAACGGCAAAGGGGGCAAGGCGTCGGGCTGGGGCGTGAAGCCCCCGCCGCTGTTGCGGTGCAGAATCGGCTGGAAAGAGGGCGAGCCGGCCGACCGGTTCGCGCCGGCCTTGGTCTGGAACAGATCGGTGAGCCCGTCGCCGTCGTAGTCGAGCAGCAGGAGCGGCCCGTCGTCCAGCGGCGAGGCCGGCAGGCTGCCGACGGAGACGAAACGGTCGGTGGTGCGAAACAGTATCCGGGCAGGCTGCTTGCCGGTGCCGCCGAGCACCAGGTCGGTCTGACCGTCGTTATTGAGGTCGCCTAGGGCGAGGGCCGGGCCGAGACGGTCGAAGCGGGTCGAGATCAGCGGCTGGTTCTCCAGGTCGAAACTCTCCTCCGACTTCAGGTCCAGTCCCGTGGCCGCGCTGACTTCGGTGAATTGCGCACGGGGCGCAGGCGGGGGCTGGACCGGCTGGACCGACCCCGGGGGTTCCGTGATCGTGTAGCGGAGATCGGCCCTGAGGCCGGAGAAGCTCTGCCGGTGGCCGCTGGGCCAGTCGATCGTGAGCTGCTTGATCACGGCTTCCTCGCCCAGTCCGAAGTGCAGGACCGGTTCGCTGGTCGAGAGGTAGCCACGGGCCAGCACCAGGGACCTGACCTGTATCCCCTCGGCGGTCTCGATTGTCACCTTTGCCCCCACGCCGAAGCGGTTGGAAACCGTCCCCCGCAAGACGAGGATTACGCGGTGGCCGTCCGGACTGTCGTTGCGCAGGACGGTCGGGCTCTCCTCATGGTTGGCAAAAACCACGTCCAGGTCGCCGTCCCCGTCGAAGTCCCCGTAACCGGCGCCGAAGCTCACACCCTTCTGGTCCAGGCCCCACTTGGCGCCCACCTCTTCAAACCGCAGATCCCCGGTGTTCCGAAAAGCCAGGTTTGCCTCCGTCAGTTTGGGGCTCGAACGCATGATGCCCACCCGTTCGGCGAGGTTTTCCGCCAGGATCATGCGGTCGAGCAGATCGACGTTTTGATACTCGCGGATCATGCCGTTGGTGACGTGCAGGTCCAGCCGCCCGTCGTTGTCCAGGTCTTCGAACCGCACCGACCAGGTCCAGTCCGTCGCCGGCAGGCCGGTCAGATACGCGGCTTCCAGGCAACGCCCCGTCCCGGTGTTGATATAAAGCGCATTGCGGGAGTATTGCGGGGCATCTGAAGTGGCGGGCTCTATCGCTTTGTTCTGGAGCGTCCGCGAATATGCCATGCCGCGGTGGTCTTTCTCGTGGGTGGTCGCCGCCATGTCCGCGACGAGGAGATCGGGCAGGCCGTCGTTGTTGATGTCGCCCAGATCCGCCCCCATCGAGGAATAGGGCAGGTGGGGCACCACCTCGTTGATGACGTCGGTGAAGGTGCCGTTGCGGTTGTTGCGGTAAAGCTTGTCGGGGGCGGTGAAGTCGTTTGCCACGTAGAGGTCGGGCCAGCCGTCACCGTCGTAGTCCCAGACGGCGGCGCCATGGGTGAGGTTCTCGTCTGTGATGCCGGCGGGCGCGGTGACGTTTTCGAAGGTGCCGTCGCCCCGGTTGTGGAAAAGGTAATCGCGCTGCCCGTTGGGCGACCTGGCCGAATCCAGCAGGTTGGTCTGCAAGTAGACATCGAGCCAGCCGTCGCGATCGTAATCGAAAAAAGTCCCCATCCCGCTCGCGTCCACCACGGCCAGGCCCCGGGCCGCAGCCTCCTCCTTGAACGTCCCGTCGCCCCGGTTCATGAACAGCAGGTTCGGCGCGGCGAAGCGACACACATACAGGTCCAGCCACCCGTCGTTGTTCACGTCCGCCCAAGCGGCGCCCTGGGTCCAGTCGGAGCGGTCGGTTTTGCCGGCATCAGCGGCGCCGGCCAGGCCGGCGGCAACGGTGACATCCGCAAACTTCCAGCTGCCGAGATTGCGAAACAGCCGGCTGGGCCCGGTCTTGCTCACCACAAAGACATCGGGCCGGCCGTCGTTGTCGAAATCGGCCACGGCCACGCCCGTGCCCAGGGCGCCGTTCATCAGCTCCGGGTAACGCCGGGCCCACATCTGCGGATCGCCGTAGTGGTTTTCGCACCGGATGCCGGTTTGGTCGGGTGGCAGGAGGGTGAACATCGTGCGGCCCGGCGGGCCCGAGCGCGTGGCGAACGGCACCTCGCTGAGCCCGGGCTCGGCGGCTGGCAGGCACGACCACCACCCGGTGGCCAGCACCACGAAACCGACCAGGACGATCGGTTGACGGCGGATGACCGATGTGACGGCGCGTTCCACGGGCATCGCTTCCGCCGCCTTCACCCCCGGGCGCGAGCCGGTTCTATTGTCCGGGGATGCGCTCATGGTGTAGGGTAGGTTGCTCGGCGGGGCTGCGCGGTTGCCATCGGCGGGGAGGGGTGAGGGCGTGGGGACCGGAAAGGTGCTGCGGGCGAGAACACTAGGAAGTCGGGGGCCATGGCGGTTGCGCAAGACCATAGTTTTGTCAGACAAACCGATTCCGGATGCAGCGGTGGGTGCAGGCTTAGATCACAGCCTCACCGTGGCAGCATCGAGAGAATCTCGCGGAAATTGTGCGCGGTTGCGGCTTGTCCCGCCTGTTCGGCCAACGCCAATCCGGCGGTCAGCACTTGACGCGCTTCCGCCAGCCGGCCGGTGCGGGCGTAGGCCTGGCCAAGAAACAAGGCGGCCTGCGGACTGGCCGGCTGCAGACGGTGGTAGGCTTCCAAGAACGGCACGGCTTCGGTGACCCGGTCCGTGATCAGCAGTTGCACGCCGAGGCTGGCGTTCAATTCGGCATTCTCGGGTGCCAGGGCGAGGCCGGCGCGGTAATGTCGCTCGGCTGCGGCGGGATCGGCCGTTTCGACCGCCCGGCCGGCCTGCAGGCGCCAGCTGGCCGTGATCTGGCGGATTTCGGGAGCGCCGGGATTGGCCTTGAGCAGCGGCCGCAGGTATTCGCCGGCGGCTTCGATCCGGCCGGCCTCCATTTCCAGCCGGCCGAGCAGCAGCAGGGCCTTGGGATAGGTCGGCTGCATTTGCCGCGCATGGTTCAGCGCCCGCACCGCTTCCTCGCGCCGCCCCTGCCCCAGCAGGGCCAGGGCCAGGGCTAGATCGGCGTCCGCCAAGGCCGGGTTCAGCTCGAGCGCGCGTCGGTAGGCCGCGATGGCCTCCGCGGGATTTCCCGCGGAGCCATGCAGGTTTCCCAGGGCAAGATGGAGTTCGGCCGAATCGGGATGCCGCGCCAGACCGTCCTGCAGGGCCTGCCAGGTTTCCTCGTCGCGCTTGAGCGTGCGGCAGGCCTCGCTGAGTTTGAGGTAATGGGTCGGCGTGGGCGCCGCCACCTCTGCCCGCGCGATGCCCCGGGCGAGCAGTTCGCGGGCGGCCTCGGCGGAATTCTGCTCCAGGAGCAGTTCGCCGAGCAACTGATAGGCGAGGGGATCGCCGGGGGCGAGGGCTATGGCCTGTTCGAATGGGCTCCGTCCGTGGTCGCCGCGTCCGGTCTGGTAGGCGATGACGCCGAGGTGACAGAGGCGCTTCGGCTCGTGGCAACGGGCGTTCACCTCGTCCATCCAGGGATCCTCTGCTTCGCGAAAACGCCCCGCCTCACGGCCGAGCCAGCGGTGATGGTCGGCGAGATCCTCGCGGCCGGCCGCAGCCTGCAGCTCGGCGTAAAGGTTGTGGGCGGCCGAGAACCGCGGGTGCTTCTGCAGTATTCCCTCGAGCCGGCGGTGCGTGTCGTCGCTGTGGCCCCGGAACTGGGCGAGCCGGGCCAGGCCGAGCGCGGCGTAGGGATCATCGGGCAGCAGTTCGAGCCGGTGCTGGTAGTCGGCTTCCGCCGCGTCGGGGCGGCCGCTCTTGAATTTCATCTCGGCGAGCTGCAGCCAGGCCGTGGCGGCGGTGGCATCGGCGGCCACGGTCAGCTGCAGTTGCTCCTCCGCTGCGGGGTAGTCGCCGGCGATGCGCTGGAGGTCTGCCAGGTAGTAATGCCAGCGCGCCTCGCCCGGCTGCTCGCGGAGCAAAAGCCGCCAGCAAGTCTCGGCCTCGCGGTAATAGCCGTTGGCGTGGCAGAGGCGGCCCAACTCGGCCAGGGCGGCCAGCCGGCCGGTGGCGTTTGCCTCGGTCCGGGCCTGCTCCAGCAGGTCGCGCAACGTGGCGTTGGGCGTCGTCGCCGGGATCGACGGCAACGCGGCCCGGACCCGTGCGATCCGCGCCTGGCGCAGCCAGAGCGCCCCGCCGCCGGCCGCAATGGCGGCCAGCCCCAGCATGAGCACGGCGGTGCGCCAGAGCCGGCGGCGGGAGGCTGGGGGCGATGCGACGGGCGGGCTCACTTTCGGCGCCAGAGGGTGATGTTGCTCACCTTTATGAAGGGCGGAAACGCGTGGAGCGCGCCGGTCACGATCTCCGGCACGCCGTCGCCGTCGAGGTCGCCGACCGCCGCGGTCACGAGCTTGATCGGGCTGTGGGCCAGCGGCACGGGGGTGAAGCCCTGCCGGCCGTCATTGAGCCAGGCCATCAGCGAGACGGCCTGCGGGTCGTCCCAGTCGGCAAAACTACTTACGGCCACCAGGTCCGTGCGGCCGTCGCCGTTCAGGTCGGCGGCGCACGGGGCGTAGGCGCCGGGGAAATTGCCGACGCGGTGAAAACGGAAGCCGCCCTGGCCCGTGTTCTCGAGCCACTGGATGCCGTGCCATGGCCGGTGCCCGCGCACCGCGTAGTCGAAGCCGTCACCATTGGTGTAGATCAGGTCGGGCCGGCCGTCGCGGTTTACGTCGGCCGCGGCCAGCCCGCTGCTGCCGTAGTCCTCGTTGGTCGAGCCCCAGACGAGGGTGTCCTTGAATTCGCCACCCGCGCCGGGATTGCGGAAAAGGTGCACCTCCTCCCATTCCTGCGAGACGAGCGCGGCGAAGTCGGGCCGGCCGTCGCCGTCGAAGTCCGCCACCGGCGTATGCACGGTGCCCGACTGGCGGTTGACGAGGTGGCTCGCAAACTGCCAGCCGCCCTGGTTTTCCATCCAGCGGACCTCGCCTTGGGCATAGCCGAACTGGCCGACGACGAGGTCGAGGCGCCCATCGGCGTGCCCGGCGAGGTTGGCGGCGCGCACGTCGGTCACCCGGGCGGAGTTTTCCAGCAGCGTGCGCGAACGGAAGGTGCGGTTGTCGAGGTTCTCGAGCACGACGACGGAGCCGATGCGGTCGTTGTTGGGCATGATCTGGCCCATGCAGGCGACGAGCACGTCGAGCCGGCCGCTGCCCTGCACGTCGGCCGCCCAGACGTTGGCGGGGGCGGGCAGGTCCCGGGCGATGATCTGTTCGGTGAAAACACCACGCGGCGACTGCCGGATCCAGCGCACCGTGTTTTCGCGGCATTCGCTGTAGAGCACGTCGGGCAGTCCGTCCTGGTCGAGATCGGCGATCTGCAGGTTGGTGACCATCGGCCGGTCCTCGGGGCCGGCGGGTGAACCAATGGCGACGGGTTCGTAGGCCAGGGGCGGAAAGACCGGCTCCGCGACCGCGATGGTCGTCATGGGCGGACGCGGGCCGGTGCGCGGGCTCTGGCCGAACCAGAGGAGTCCGCCCAGCAAAGCCACCGCCAGGATGGCGACAACGGTGATGCGCATGAGTCCGTTCATCGCGAAAGGCTGGTTCAGGGCTGCAGCTGCGCCCGGTACTCCTCGGGCAGCAGTTCGAGCGCGGCGCCGTGCAGGTCCGGCTCGGCGAAGTCCAGCCGCAGGGCCCGGGCGAGGGTGAGCAGGCGGAAAAGACTGACCGGGCCGAGCGAACGCAACCGCTCGAGGTCGGCCTCCTTCAGACAAAACTCGGCCTGCGCGCGGGCCAGGTCGGTGCGCTTCACCTGCGCGAGCACGATGGCGAGGTTGGCCCGGCGCTCCCACGGCAGATCCTCGTCCTTGCCCTCGGCAATGGCGGGCAGCAGTTCCGGGAGGATGCGGGCCAGGGTCTTGCTTTCACCGCGGGCGAGCGCGACCTGGGCCCGGGCGACAAGCGCTCCGGCGTCGGCGGCGAAGGACTGTGCCAGCGAGTCGCCCACCGCGGCGGCGAGCTCCAGCCGCCCGGTCTCCACGAAATATTCCGCCAGCCGGCTCAAGGCGACGGCGTTTTCCTGCGGCTCGACCACCTCGAAGACCGCCAGCGAGTCGTTCTCCAGTCCCGGGATGACGGGCATTTGATAAGGCACGGCTCGCAGCCAGCGTGGGGGCAGCCATTGCCGCAGCAGGGCGACGAGCGTGCGGTCGGAAGCTTGCGCGCCGAGTTTGGCGAATTGATCCAGGGTCTCGTCCCACGAAGGCAGGATCAGGTATTTGATGCTGCGCCGCAGCACGAGCGCCTGGGCTTCGTCCACCGAGGTGACGCTGGCGAGGCGCACGGCCAGGGTGAGGCCATCCTGGTTGCCCGGGTAGGGCGAAGCCACGACCCGCAGGCCGCCGTGGTAGCAAAGCGAGGCAGACAGTGCCGGTGGGGCGAAGGCGATGGCCCCGGGTTCGGACCGCACCGCCAGCCATTGGGCGAGATCCCGTTCGACCAGGGCCCGGGCCTCCGCGGGCGAAAGCGCGTCCCCGGCCGCCTGTCTGGGCCAGGCGACGATCAGGCCGGGCAACAGCAGCAAAGCCAGCCCGGTGCGCCAGCCGATTCCGGCGAAGCCGGCGGGCGTGGCGGGCAGCGCTGTGACCAGCAATCCGAGCAAGGCGGCGTCAAGCAGGCCCCACCACCGGAGCTGCCAGCCACCCAGCAGGAGGAGCACAACGACGGTGCCCAGCGCGAGGCAGAGGCCCGGGCGCAGCGAAGGGTTCGGCCAGGCCAGCCGGAGCGCGGCCGGTACGAACAACAGGGGCAGCAGCGCGGCCACCAGCGCGAGATTTGCGCCTTCCGCGCCGATCCAGCCCGCCAGGCTGGGCGCGGCGGTAAGGTCGGCCAACACGGAGCCGGCGGGGCCAAACGAGGCCGGGACTCCGCCGCGGTGGAGCAGCCAGGCCAGGGGGAAAAGCATAACCACGCCGCCCACCGCGAGCACGGGCAGATCCAGCCGAGGCGCGCCGCCGTGCCGCCACCGGTGCAGGCGCACCAACACCTCCGCTCCACCCAACCATGCGAGCGCCAGCCACGGATGATTGGTGTCAAGGTTGATCCCGGAAATTCCGCCCGCGCGGCCTTCCACGAGCCAGCCGAGGATGGCCACCGTGGACCCGCCCGCCGCCCAGCTGCGCCAAGGCAGGGAAGGCGACCCTCCGCCGGCGAATCGCGGGGCGAACCAGGCGGCCGCGGTTCCACCCGTCCACAACGCACCCAATGCGGCCAGCTGGCTGCCGGCATCCAGCCACAATCCGAATCCGCCCACGGCGCCGGCGGCGGCAAACCACGCCCGCGCAGCGCGGCCTTCCCCACCGTGGCTGCCGGCGAGCAGCAGCAACAGGCCGGTCAGGTTGGCGCCGAGAAAAAGACCGTGATCGTCCGGTTGTCCGGCCGCGAACGCCCCGCCGAAGGGAAAAATCGCAGCCACGCCCAGGGCAACCAACCCACCCGCGGCGGCGCCCCAACGTCCTGCCGCCAGCAGGCCCAGGCCCAGGCAGAGCAACACTTGCAGGGCGGGGTTGGCCTGGAGCGCGGCGCGTTCCACCTCCCGTCCGCTGTTGCCGGCGAGCAGGCGCAGCCACCAGCGGTAGGGCGCGGCGCCTTGGACGGCGCGGCCCTCCGGTGCGTTGTCGTAGTCGGCGTGCGTTACCCGCCAGGTGTCCGTGGCCACCATTTTCTGGACATCCATGATCCACGGCTGACCGGCCGTGGATCCCGCTGGCAGGAGCAAATTGCGGGTGCCGCGCGCGTAACCAGTGGGCGATTGGCCGTCGGTCCGGGCGGCTGACACCTGGTTGCTGAGACGCTCAATCTGGGTGATGCGCCGCATGCCGCCCCACCATACCAAGGCCGCCGCCCCCACCACCAATGCCAGCCAGGCGAGTGGTACGGGTCGGAAAAAGCGGTTCATCAGGGCGGGCGTGATTGAGGCGAAAATACGCCCAATGCGTGGGCACTGGCAAGTGCAGTTCCCGGGTCGCGGGCCTTGACCCTTCCGCGCAGGGAAGATTTCCTCGAAGGCAGAATTATGTGTCTGCCCCGAGCCGGTTTTCACCGTTCATGACCCCGCAGATTCAGAACGCCCTTTTGCGGACCATCGTCCTGTGCGTACTGGCCTCTGGTGGGGTCGGCATGGCGTCGATCGGCCTGCAGGAATCGCCCTTGGCGGCATCCACGCCGACCCGCGGAGCCACGCTGTTCACCCCGATGCCGCCCGGGCGCACGGGGGTGGTGACGGAAAACCAATACAACGATCCGCGCATGTGGAAGGAACGGTTTCAGGAATTCAAATTCGGTGCGATGGGGACGGGGCTGGCGGTGGGGGATTTTGACGGGGACGGTCGGCCGGACCTTTTCGTGGTGAGCAAGACGGAGACCAGCCGGCTGTTCCGGAACTTGGGCGACTGGAAGTTCGCGGACGTGACTCAACCGGCCGGCATCAGCGAGCCGGGCAAGCCGGGGGCGTGGACCCAGGGTGCGGCCTTCGCCGACGTGAACAACGACGGGCGGCTCGATCTGTATCTCTGCCGCTTCGGCGCCCCGAACCTGCTGTTCATAAACCAGGGCGACGGGACGTTCAAGGAGGAGGCTGCCGCCCGGGGTCTGGCCGTGGTGGACGCGAGCGGGATGGGGGCGTTCTGCGACTACGACCGCGACGGCTGGCTGGACGTGTATGTGCAGACGAACCTCCTGGACGCGGTGAAGGCGCCGAACGGGCAGAGGGATTATCTGTTCCACAACCGCGGCGACGGCACGTTCGAGAACGTGACCGAGCGTGCGGGGATC